>DATADT010000336.1:0-10070 GCA_036258355.1 Burkholderiales bacterium | reverse complement strand
CGGCGGCGACGAAGATTCCGACCCACAGATCGATCATCGAGCGGTTCATGGTTAGTGGTTGCCTCCGGTAAACATGAGCGCGGTAAGCACGAAGTCGAGCGCCAGAATCGCGAGCGACGAGGTGACCACGGTGCGCGTGGTAGCGCGCGACACGCCCTCGGCGGTCGGGACCGCGTCGTAGCCCTCGAACACCGAGATCCACGTGACCGCGACGCCGAACGCCACGCTCTTGATCACGCCGTTCAGGATGTCCTCTCGCACGTCGACCGCGGCCTGCATCTGCGACCAGAAGGCGCCCGCGTCGACGCCGATCAGCTGCACGCCCACCAGGTAGCCGCCGAAAATCCCCGCCGCGGAAAAGAGGGCGGCGAGCAGCGGCATCGAGATCACCCCGCCCCAGAAGCGCGGCGCGACGACGCGCGCGATCGGGTCGACCGCCATCATCTCCATCGCCGAGATCTGCTCGGTCGCCTTCATCAGGCCGATCTCGGCGGTGATCGCCGAGCCCGCGCGGCTGGCGAAGAGCAGCCCCGCCACGACTGGGCCGAGCTCGCGCACCAGCGACAGCGCGACCAGCACGCCGAGCGATTCGGAGGCGCCGAAGCGCTGCAGCGTCTCGTAGCCCTGCAGCGCGAGCACCATGCCGACGAACAGGCCCGACACCAGGATGATGATGAGCGACAGCACGCCGGCGAAGTACACCTCGGCGATCGTCAGGCGGAAGCGCCGCAGCGCGGTGCCCGAGTGCAGCACGAGGTAGCCGAGGAAGCGGCTGGCGAAGCCCAGGCGCCAGACGAGCGAGGTGACCGTGCCCCCGAGGCGCTCCAGGCGCATGCGCAGCGCGGCGATCTGGGTGAGCTCAGGCAACGGCGAGCTCTAGGTCCGCCGCGTACTCCGGCGCCGCGTAGTGGAACGGCACCGGCCCGTCCAGCTTGCCGTTCACGAACTGGTTGACGAAGGGCTGCGGACTCGCGCGGATCTCGTCGGGCGTGCCCTGCGCGATCACCTTGCCGTCAGCCATGAAGTACACGTAGTCGACCACGTCGAGCGCTTCCTGCACGTCGTGCGTCACGATAATCGAGGTCGCGCCGAGCGAATCGTTCAGGCTGCGGATCAGGCGCACGATGACGCCGAAGGAGATCGGGTCGAGCCCCGTGAATGGCTCGTCGTAGAGGATGAGCTGGGGGTCGAGCGCGATCGAGCGCGCGAGCGCCACGCGCCGCGCCATGCCGCCCGAGAGCTCGGTCGGCATGAGATGCGCCGCGCCGCGCAGCCCAACCGCCTGCAGCTTCAGCATCACGAGGTCGTGCTCGAGGTCCTCGGGCAGCCGGGCGTGCTCGCGCAGCGGGAAGGCGACGTTCTCGTACACCGACATGTCGGTGAAGAGCGCCCCGAACTGGAACAGCATGCCCATCTTGCGCCTCATCTCGTAGAGGCCCGCGGCGTCGAGGACGCGCGTAGCGTGGCCTAGCACGCGCGCCTCGCCGCTCGAAGGCAGGTAGGCACCCATGATGATCCGCAGCAACGTCGTCTTGCCGCAGCCCGACTGCCCCATGATGCCGACCACCGCGCCACGCGGAATTGTGAGGTCGATATCGCGCAGTACCGGGCGCGCGGGGTCGTAGCCGAAGGAGACGTTCTTTACTTCGACAATGGGGTCTCGCTGCACGGCGTAATATTATCAAGCATGAAGGGAGAAACACCGGCGCTGCGGATGGCGGCGCTCGTGAAGCGTTACGGAAAATTCGAGGCGCTTGGCGGCGTCGATCTCGAGGTCGCCGCCGGCGAGGCGTTCGGCCTGGTCGGCGCGAACGGCGCCGGCAAGACCACGCTCATCAGATGCATGCTCGACCTCACCGCGTGCGATGCCGGCGCGGTCGAGATTTTCGGCGCGCCGGCGGTCCGGCCGGCCGCGCGGCGGCGCCTGTCGTACCTTCCCGAGCGCTTCAACCCGCCGCATTACCTGCGCGCGCGCGAGTTCCTCGCTGCGATGTTCGAGCTCAGGGGCGCGCGCTACGACGCATCGCGCGTCGACACGCTGCTTCGCAGCCTCGAGCTGGACCGCGAAGTCCTGGAGCAGCCGGTGAGAACGCTGTCGAAGGGAATGACGCAGAAGCTCGGCCTCGCCGGCTGCTTCGCCGTGCCGCGCGATCTGTACGTGCTCGACGAGCCGATGAGCGGCCTTGACCCCGCCGCCCGGGTGGCGGTGAAATCGCTGCTCGCACGCCTTGCCACCGAGGGCCGGACGCTGTTCCTCACCTCGCACGTGCTCGCCGACGTCGAGGAGCTGTGCTCCTCGATCGCGGTGCTCGAGCGCGGGCGGGTGCGCTTCCGCGGCGCCCCCGCCGACTTGTGCGCGCGCTACGGAGAGACGACGCTGGAGCGAGCCTTCATGAGGTGCATCCGCGATGAGCACGCCGCTGCCCTCTGCTAAAGAGAAGCCCGCGCTCCTGATCGTGGACGACGACCCGCTGATCACGGAGACGCTCGCGTTCGCCCTCGGCACGGACTACTCCGTGTACACCTGCGACTCGCGACCACACGCGATCGACCTTTTACGCCAGCTCGATGCGCCGCCGCCGCTCGCGCTGGTTGACCTCGGCCTGCCGCCGACACCGCACGCCCCGGACGAGGGCTTTCGCCTGATCGGCGACCTCCTAGCGCATTCGCCGCCCATGAAGATCTTCGTGCTCTCGGGCCAGAACGAAGCCGCCAACGCGCGCCACGCACGCGCGTTGGGCGCCTGGGACTTCATCGCCAAGCCGGCCGACCCGGCGAGCATCGCGCGTGCGCTCGCGCGCGGACTGCAAGCACCCGCGGCGGGGGACGCCGAGTTCGTCGGCGCGAGCCCGGCGCTCACAAAGCTCAAGAACCAGATCGCCCAGTTTGCCGCCTCCCCCTACCCGGTGCTGATCGAAGGCGAGTCGGGCAGCGGCAAGGAGGTGGTCGCGAAGCGCCTGCATCGGCTTTCGCCGCGCGCCGGCCGGCCGTACTTCAGCCTGAACTGCGCCGCAATCTCGCCGCAACTGGTCGAGCCGACGCTCTTTGGCCATGTCAAGGGCGCGTTCACCGGCGCGGCCACCACCAAGGCCGGCTTCTTCGAGGACGCCGCCGACGGGACGCTGTTTCTCGACGAGATCGGCGAGCTGCCACTCGACATGCAGGCGAAGCTGCTGCGCGTGCTGGAGAACGGCGAGTACCAGCGCGTCGGTGAAACGCAGCGGCGCACCGCTCGCTGCCGCGTCATCGCCGCGACGAACCGCGACCTGCGCCGCGCGGTGCGCGAAGGATCGTTCCGCGCCGACCTGTACCACCGTCTTTCCGTATTCACGCTCAGCGTCCCGCCGCTGCGCGAGCTGGAGCAGGACAAGCTTCTCCTGCTGGACCATTTCAGGCGGCGGTCGGACAGGCCCTTCGAGCTGGACGAAGCGGCAACCGAGCGCTGGCTGCGCTACGCCTTTCCCGGCAACGTGCGCGAGCTGCGCAATATCGTCATCCGCCTCTCGGCCAAGTACCCGGGGCAGCGCCTTTCGGTCGCTGACCTCGAGCCCGAGCTCGACGTCGACATCGATACCGATGCCGGCAAGAAAGACCCGATCTTCGAGCAGGCGTTGCGCCAGCTCGAGCGCGGCGGGCAGTTCGACCTCGACCAGACGCTCAAGGCGTGGGAGCGCGGCTACATCGAGGCGGCGCTGCGCCTGACGCGCGGCAACGTGAGCCAGGCGGCGAAGCTGCTTGGCATCAACCGCACCACGCTCTACAGCCGCATGAGCACCCGAGAAGAGAAGTAGCCGTGGCCCTGTATCTCGAATACTTCGGCCTCTCGGAGCCCCCGTTCCGGATCACCCCGCACACCGACTTTTTCTTCGACGGCGCCGACCGGGGCGCGACGCTGGAAGGCCTGATCTACGCGGTGCTGCACGACGAGGGCATCGTCAAGGTATCGGGCGAGGTGGGAAGCGGCAAGACGATGCTGTGCCGCGTGCTGATGGAGCGGCTGCCAAAGCACGTCGCCACCATCTATCTCGCCACGCCGTCACTCGGGCGCGACGAGATCCTGCTCGCAATCGCCGACGACCTTGAGCTCAAGCTCTCGCCGGAGCGGCGTTCGGTCGCGCTGCGGGAGCTGCAGGAGCACCTCATCGCGCTCTACGCCGCCGGACGGCGCGTGGTGGTCCTGATCGACGAAGCGCACGTCATGCCCGACGATACGCTCGAGCAGGTTCGCCTGCTTTCCAACCTGGAGTCGAACCGGCACAAGCTCCTGCAAATCGTGCTGTTCGGGCAGCCCGAGCTCGACGAGACGCTAGCGAAGCCCGCGCTGCGGCAGCTGCGCGACCGCATCACCCATGCCTTCCGCACCCGCCCGCTCGCTCCTTCGGAAGTGGCGAAATACCTATCGTTCCGCATGCGCGCCGCGGGATACCGCGGGCCCGACGTCCTCACGCCGCGCGCGGTGCGCTTGATCGCGCGAGCCTCTGGGGGGCTCACGCGGCGGATCAACATCCTTGCCGACAAGTCCCTCCTTGCCGCCTATACGGAGAACACACACGCCATCGCGCCTCGCCATGTGCGCGCTGCGATCGCCGACTCCGAGTTCGCTGCCGCGAGAAAGCCGCGCCTCGCCGTTTACGTTGCTGCAGCGGCGGCGGCCGGCCTCGGCATCGGCGCGGCGGCGCAGTGGATCATGACCCCGCTCGCGCCGTCCGCGGTGCCCGCCCCTTCCCCCGCCAAGATCGCCGCCCTGCCCCTGCAGCCGGCGCCTGCGACGCCGGCGTTGAGAGTCGAGCCGCAGCCGGAACCGCAACGCGAGCCGCTGCCCGAGCCTCGCTTGAGCGAGGGGCAGGCGCGCAGGCTTGCCGGGTATTCCGCCGAGGGCCAGAAGCTGCTTGCGGAGCGGTTGACGGCAAGCCGGGACTTGCTCGAGCGGACCGACGACGAGCGCTACGCGCTGGAACTTTTTCTCACCGAGAACACCGATCCGGCGCGCATGGAGCGTTTTCTGCTGCGCGCACGTGAAATGGTGCCGCTGGAAGCGCTGTATGTGGTCCCGGTCGCGGCTGGCAACCAATACCGCCTGTGGGTCTTTTTTGGCGATTTCGCCAACCGGGAGGAGGCCGCCGCGGCGAGCAGCCGCCTGCCGCTCCGCTACAAGCAGGCGTTTCGCGTCGCACCGCGCAGCTTCGGCGATTTGCGGAAGCTGTTGTAAGACACGGAAAACGACTGCACGACAGGCGGTTACGCGACTTTCTTCACACAAGTATCATGTTATCCTTGCTGCGGGATGGGAGGGAATGCCCGCATGAAGACGGGGAAAGCGCTCGCACTAGCGAGCGTAGCGATTGCAGTGTTCCTGAGCGGTTGCGGTCAGAAACCGATCAAGCCGGCGGCTACGCATATCCGCGCCGACGAGCCACGCCCAGAAGGTGCGATCCCACCGCCGGTTCAGGTCACCCCGATGCTGCCGCAACCGAAGCCCGCCGCGCGCCCCGAGACCTACAGCGTGGTGGTGAACAACGTGCGCGCACAGGAGCTGCTTTTCGCGCTTGCGCGCGACGCCCGACTGAATGTCGACATCCACCCCGACATCACCGGCACGGTAACGCTTAACGCGATCGACCAGACGCTGCCCCAGCTTCTCAATCGCATTGCGCGCCAGATCGACATGCGCTGGGAGATCGAGGGGCAGAACCTGGTCGTCATGCGCGATATGCCTTTCCTGCGCGTCTACCGGGTGGACTACGTGAACATGACGCGCGACGCGCGCAGCATGGCCGTCGTCGCAACGCAGGTGAGCGGCACGCAGCCCGGGCAGACCGCCACTGGACCGCAGAACAATTCCACCGCGACGATCAACTCGAATTCGGCGAACAAGTTCTGGGACACCCTGGTCGCCAACATCAAGGAGATTCTGCAGGAGACCGACAAGGTGCTGCCGGCCGGCTCGAGCGTCGCGCCGCCGGCTGCCCCTTCGACCACCGCCCCGGTGCCTCAGCCGGGCGCGCCCCCGGGCGCGGCGCTTCCCCCGGCTCCGGCTCCGGTCGCCACCTTCCGCGAGGCCGCTTCAGTGATCGCCAACCCCGAGACCGGAGTGCTGAACATTCGCGCCACCTCGCGTCAGCATGAAAAGGTGCAGGAGTTCCTCGACCAGGTGCTGACGAGCGCCAAGCGCCAGGTGCTGATCGAGGCAACCGTCGCCGAAGTGCAGCTGAACAACGAATACCAGCGCGGCATCGACTGGCAGCGCTTGCGCACCAACGCAGCCTCGGTCGGCGTGCCGAGCTTCGGCACGGGCAACAGCGGGCTTGAGTTCCGCCAGAGCTCCCCCGGCACGCCCGCCAATATCACTACCAACGCGTTCGTTTTCGGCGGCGCGATCACCAGCCTGAACTTCAACTTCGCGCTGCGGCTGCTCGAATCCTTCGGCGACGTGCGCGTGCTGTCGAGCCCGAAGATCAGCGTGCTCAACAACCAGACCGCAGTTCTCAAGGTGGTCGACAACCTGGTGTACTTCACGGTCCAGGCGCAAACCACGCAGAACCAGACCAGCTCGCTCACCACCTTCACCACCACGCTGAACTCGGTGCCGGTCGGCTTGATCATGACCCTGGTACCGCAGATCAGCGACACCGACTCGGTGGTGCTGAACCTCAGGCCGACGATTTCGCGCAAGATCGGCGATGTGGCCGACCCTAATCCCGCCCTCAAGGACGCCGGGGTCACCAGCCTGATCCCGGTCATCCAGACGCGCGAGATGGAATCGGTGATGCGCGTACATAGCGGCCACGTCGCGGTGCTCGGCGGGCTGATGCAAGATGCGCGCCGCAGCGTGGAGGACGGCATCCCCGGGGTGAACCAGATTCCCGGACTCCGCCAGCTCCTCGAGCAGCGCAGTGAAGGCAACCAGAAGACCGAGTTGGTCATCTTCCTGCGGCCGATCGTGATCCGCGACCCCAATGTGGACGGCGACTATTCCGCGTACCGCAGCCTGCTGCCCGGGGCGGATTTCTTCTCCAAGCCCAATCCCAGCCGGCCACCGCGTCCAGAAGGGCCGTTCAACTGACATGAGCCTGCTACTCGAGGCGCTAAAGAAGGCGGAAAAGGCCAAAGAGGAGGCGCAGCGCCGAGCCCGAGGCGAAACGCAGGAGCCGAAGGCCGCTATGCCGGCGCCCGCATCGCAGCCGGCGCAGTCGCCGGAACCGCGGCAGCCGCTCCAGATCCTCGCCGAGGAGGCGCAGCCCACCCTCACCCTGGCCGAGGAAAAACCCGGGCCGCAACCGGTCGCTCGGCCGCGTCCGCAACCGCGGGCCGACGCCCAGGCTTCCGAGCGCGCGTCGGCACGCAAGGTGTTCGAGGCGAAATTCAAGGAGCCAAACCCGCGGCTGCCGTTCTTCATCACGCTTGGCGCGCTCGGCGTGTTCGCAGTCTGCACGGTGGTCTATTTCTGGCTCCAGCTGCGGCCGCCGGCACCGCTCGTGAACCTGAACCCGAAACCGCCGGCGGGCGAGGTGCAGGTCGCGGCCGCGCCGGCGTCGGCGGCGCCCGTGCTGACGGCTGCGCCCACCCAGCAATCTGGGATCCCCGGTCTGCCTTCCGCGACAGCGACTCCGGCGCCCCAGCCGAGTGCGCCAAAACCCGCACCGCGCCCCGCCGCCCGCGAGCCGGAAGTTCCCCTGCTCAAGCCGCAGCCGCGCACCGTAACCCCCGCGCCACGCGCGCCGGCCGCGGCCGAGACCGAGATCAGCGCAAGACGCCCCGTGCCGCAGGTCCATCCGAAGGTGGGCTCGGCGTATGCCGCCTACGTCGCAGGTGATCTTCCGACGGCGCGCGCCGATTACCAGCAGGCCCTGCGCGAGGAACCGGGCAACCGCGACGCACTGCTCGGGCTTGCCGCGCTCGACGTGCGGTCCGGCCGGCTCGAGGCTGCCGAGACCGCGTACCTGCGCCTGCTGCAAGCCGACCCGCGCGATGCGCACGCGCACGCGGCCCTGATCTCGCTGCGCGCCGGGCGCGTCGACCCCGTCGCCGCCGAAAGCCGCGTCAAGGTGATGCTCGCCGACAACCCGGGGGCTCACGTGCTCAACTTCACCCTCGGCAACCAGTTCGCCCAGCAGGGCCGCTGGGCCGAGGCGCAGCAGGAGTACTTCAAGGCGTACACCGCCGAGCCCGACAACGCGGACTTCGCGTACAACCTTGCCGTCAGCCTCGATCACCTGCGCCAGCCGGCGCTTGCGCGGCAGTACTACGAACGTGCGGTCGCGCTCGCCACGGCACGGGGCGCAAGCTTCCCGCTTGAGGCCGCCCAGGCCAGAGCGGCGCAGCTTCCCGCGGTCAATTCACTGCGGCGCTGACAGAACCTCACCCCGGCCTGGCAAAGTTCACACAGGCTCCATGAACCCCGCCCGCAACATCTCCGGTCCGGCATGAATCAGCCCGCGCCGCCGCAGGCCAAGCGCCACCTTGGCCAGATCCTCATCGATCAGGGCATCCTGACCGAGGATCAGCTGCGCATCGCGCTGCTCGAGCAGACGAAGCAGCACATTCCGGTCGGGAAGCTCCTGGTGCAGCTCGGCTTCGTGTCCGAGGCGACGCTGCGCGACGCGCTGTCCGAGAAGCTCGGCCTGCAGTCGGTGGACCTCGCGCGCATCATCGTCGACCCGGCGGCGCTCAAGCACCTGCCGCGCGAGATGGCCCGCAGGAACCGGATGTTCCCGGTGGCGCTCGACCGCCAGCAGCGCAAGTTCATCGTCGCGCTCGCCGACACCAACAATATCGTCGCCATCGACCAGCTGCGTGCCCACCTGAAGGGCGACTACGAGGTCGAGCTGCGCCTCGCCGGCGATTCCGAGATCGAGCGCGCGATCGAGCACTACTACGGCCACGACTTCTCGATCGACGGCATCCTCAAGGAGATCGAGACCGGCGAGGTGGATTACACCACCATCGCCGAGGGCGACGAATACTCGCAGCCGGTGGTGCGCCTGATCTCGGCGCTGCTCGCCGACGCGGTGGAGCGCGGCGGGTCGGACATCCACTTCGAGCCCGAGCAGAACTTCCTGCGTATCAGGTACCGGATCGACGGCGTGCTGCGCCAGATCCGCTCGCTGCACAAGACCTACTGGCCGGCGATGGCGGTGCGCCTCAAGGTCATGGCGAAGATGAACATCGCCGAGACGCGCGCGCCGCAGGACGGCCGCATCTCGGCCACGATGTCGGGTCGCGTGGTGGACTTCCGCGTCGCGAGCCTGCCGACCACGCACGGCGAAAACCTGGTGCTGCGGATCCTCGACCGGCAGAAGGGCATCGTGCCGCTCTACAAGCTGGGCCTGGAGGAGGCGCAGCTCGAGGGGCTGAAGCGCATGATCGCTCGCCCCGAGGGAATCATCTTGGTCACGGGGCCTACCGGCAGCGGCAAGACCACCACGCTCTACTCGATCATGAATCATTTGAACTCCGACGGCGTCAACATCATGACGCTGGAGGACCCGGTCGAGTATCCGATGACGCTGATCCGCCAGACCTCGGTGTCGGAAGCGGCCAAGCTCGACTTCGCGAACGGTATCCGCGCGATGATGCGCCAGGACCCCGACGTGATCCTGGTCGGCGAGATCCGCGACCGCGAGACCGCGGAGATGGCGTTCCGCGCCGCCATGACTGGCCATCAGGTGTACTCCACGCTGCATACGAACTCTGCGGTGGGCGCGTTTCCGCGCCTGCTCGACATCGGCATCGTTCCCGACATCCTCGCCGGCAACATCATCGGCATCATGGCGCAGCGCCTGGTGAGGAAGCTGTGCCGCGCCTGCCGCCAATCGTACGACCCCGACGTCCGGGAGCGACGACTGCTCGGCTTCTCGCCGACCGAGCCGGCGGCGCTGTTCCGCGCGGTCGGCTGCGAGAAATGCGAGTACCAGGGCTTCAGCGGCCGTCAGAGCATCCTCGAGCTCCTCAAGATCGACGCCGGCATCGACGAGCTCGTGGCGCGGCGGGCCACTGCGCGCGAGATCCTCACCGCGGCCCGCGCGAGCGGCTTCAAGACGCTCGCCGACGACGGTGTGCGGCTGGTGCGC
>DATADT010000335.1:0-4146 GCA_036258355.1 Burkholderiales bacterium | reverse complement strand
GACGGTATCAGCGCTTTCGTGGTGGATGCGCAGGAAGTCGATGCATCGCAGCGCATCGAGATCGTCGCCCCTCACCCCATGGCGGTTTTGAAATTGAAGGACAGCAAAGGTGCGCTTTTGGGGGAGCCCGGGCAAGGCTTCAAGCTGGCCATGCGCAACCTCGACATCTTCCGCACCACGGTGGGCGCCGCGGCGCTGGGGTTCTCGAGGAGAGCGCTGGAAGAGTCACTCGCGAGATCTCGTGAGCGAAAAATCTTCGGCCAGGCGCTCGCCGACTTCCAGATGACGCAAGCGAAGCTCGCCGACATGGCGACGCGCGTCGACGCCGGGGCGCTCCTCGTCTACCGCTCGGCCTGGAAAAGGGACGTCAGGAACGAGCGCGTGACCCTGGAAGCCGCCATGGCCAAGATGTTCGCCACCGAGGCGGCGCAGAGCGTGATCGACGACGCGGTGCAGATCTGCGGCGGCCTGGGCGTCATGCGCGGGCACCCGGTCGAGCGCCTGTACCGCGAGGTGCGCGCGCTGCGCATCTACGAAGGCGCGACCGAAGTGCAAAAACTGATCATTTCCAGAGAGCTGCTGAAGGAATGACATACAGCGCTCATCTGGATACCTTCGCGCGCGACAATCTGCCGCCGAAGAGCGAGTGGCCAGAGCTCGTTTTCGAGCTTGCGGAGCTCACGTATCCCGCCCGCATGAACTGCGCCACGGAGCTCCTCGACAAGCCGGTGACACGCGGCTACGGCCACCGCATCGCGCTGCGCACGGCCGACGGCGAGTGCACGTATACGCAGCTCTTCACGCAGGCGAACCGCCTCGCCAACCTGCTCGTGCGCGAGATGGGGCTGAAGCCCGGCAACCGGGTCCTGCTGCGCGGGCCCAACAACCCGATGATGGCCGCGGCGTGGTTCGCGGTGATGAAGGCGGGCGGCGTGTGCGTGGCCACCATGCCGCTGCTGCGCGCGAAAGAGCTGACCGACATCATCACCAAGGCCGAGATCACGCATGCCCTGTGCGACAAGCGGCTGGACGAAGAGCTGAAGCTCGCCCAGAAGGTTTGCTCTTCATTGAAAGACATCAGGTATTGGTACGACGACGGGCCGGACGCGCTCGACGCCCTGGTGATGAAGCAGCCGCTGTGGTTCAGCAACGTCCCGACCGCGGCCGACGACGTCGCGCTCATCGCCTTCACCTCCGGCACGACCGGCAAGCCGAAGGGAACGATGCACTTCCACCGCGATGTGGTGGCGATGTGCGACTGCTTCCCGCGCTCGATCCTGCAGGCCGGCAAGGACGACGTCTTCTGCGGCACGCCGCCGCTCGCGTTCACCTTCGGCCTGGGCGGCCTGCTCTGTTTCCCGATGCGCATCGGCGCTTCGAGCGTGCTGGCCGAGAAGCACTCGCCCGAGACGCTGCTCGAGACCATCCAGCGCTTCAAGGCGACCGTGTGCTTCGCCGCGCCGGTGATGTACCGCGGCATGGCCGCCATCGCGGGACGCTTCGACCTGAGCTCGCTGAGGAAGTGCGTGTCCGCGGGAGAAGCGTTGCCCGACGCCACGCGCCAGGCCTTCAAGCAGGCGACCGGGCTCGAGATCATCGACGGCATCGGCTCGACCGAGATGATCCACATCTTCATCTCGCACACCCCGGAGCGCGTGCGGCGCGGCGCCACCGGCTACGCGATCCCGGGCTACCGCGCGATCGTGCTCGACGAAGAGGGCACGCCCTGCGCGCCGGGCAAGGTGGGGCGCCTCGCGGTCAAGGGACCGACCGGGTGCCGCTACCTCGCCGACGACCGGCAGAAGAGCTACGTACGCAACGGCTGGAACATCACCGGCGACGCTTACATGGTGGACTCGGACGGGTACTTCTTCTACCAGGCGCGCACCGACGACATGATCATCTCGGCGGGCTACAACATCGCCGGCCCGGAGGTTGAAGGGGCGCTGCTCCTGCATCCGGCGGTCGCCGAGTGCGGCGTAGTCGGCTGGCCCGACGAGAACCGGGGAACCATCGTCAAGGCTTTTGTCGTTCTCAAGGCTGGAAACCACAAGACCGAGGACACGAGAAGGCTGCTGCAGGACCACGTGAAGAAGGTGATCGCGCCCTACAAGTATCCGCGCGCGATCGAGTTCATCGACGCGCTGCCGCGCACCGAGACCGGGAAGCTGCAGCGCTTCAAGCTGAGGAAAACCGCATGATGCAGATCCTTCAGCCGCCCGGCTGGGCGCGAGCGAAAGGCTTCTCCAACGGCATAGCGGCCAGCGGGAAGCTCGTCTTCATCGCCGGCCAGATCGGCTGGACCGGCGAGGGGAAATGGGAGGCGCGGGATTTCGCCGGCCAGTTCAGGCAGGCGCTCGCCAACATCCTTTCGGTGCTCAAGGAAGCGAAGGGCGGGCCCGAGCACATCGTCAGGCTGACCTGGTACGTGCTCGACAAGAACGAGTACCTGAACTCATTGAAGGCGGTCGGAGAGGCGTACCGCGAGCTCATGGGCCGGCACTACCCGGCGATGGCGGTGGTGCAGGTGAGCGGGCTCGTCGAGAAGGAAGCGCGCCTCGAGATCGAAGCCACGGCGGTAGTACCGGAGAAACGAGCATGAAAGTCACCGTAATCGGCGGGGGCCCGGGCGGCCTCTATTTCGCCCTCCTGGCGAAGAAGGCATGGCCGCGCTGGGACATCACGGTGTACGAGCGCAACCGGCCCGACGACACCTTCGGCTTCGGCGTGGTGTTCTCGGACCAGACGCTCGATGCCTTCAAGGCCTACGACCTCGCCACCTACGAGCGTATCCGGCGCCGTTTTGCCTACTGGGGCGACGTCGACGTCGTCTACAAGGGACAGGTGATGCGCTCGGGCGGCAACGGCTTCTGCGGCTGCTCGCGCGTGGCGCTCCTCAACATCCTGCAGGACCGCGGCCGCGAGCTCGGCGTGCACATGCGCTTCCAGCGCGAGGTCGACGGGCTGGAGGAGTTCGCCGACTCCGACCTGATCGTCGTCGCGGACGGCATCAACTCGAGGATCCGCGAGAAGTACAAGGACCATTTCCAGCCGAGCGTGGACCTGCGGCCGAACAAGTTCACCTGGCTCGGCTCGACCAAGCCGCTCGACGCGTTCAAGTACTTCTTCCGCGAGACCCCGCAGGGGGTGCTGCTCGCGCACTGCTACCAGTACGAGGCGGACCGCTCCACCTGGGTGATCGAGATGGACGAGTCCACCTGGCGCAACTTCCGGTTCGACCAGCTCGGCGAGCAGGAAATGATCTCAACCCTGGAAAAAGTCTTCGCGGAGGAGCTCGACGGGCATCCCCTGATCGCTAACCGCTCGCTTTGGCGCAACTTTCCCAACATCACCAACACCACCTGGGTGCGGGGAAATGCGGTTCTTGTCGGCGACGCCAAAGCCACCGCGCATTTCTCTATCGGCTCGGGCACCAAGCTCGCGATGGAAGACGCCATCGCGCTCTTTGAAGCCTTCAGGAAACACCCGGAGGTGAAAAAAGCCTTGACCGTGTACGACACCGCACGGCGCGAAGAGGTGGAAAAGACCCAGCACGCGGCGAACGTGTCGCTAGCGTGGTTCGAGCACATGAAGCGCTACTGGGGCATGGAGCCTGTGCAGTTCGCCTTCGGCGTGATGTCGCGCTCCAAGCAGATCACCTGGGAAAACCTTGAGTTGAGAGACCCGGCCTTCGTGCGCGAGGTCCACCGCTGGTTCGCCCGCAAAGTGAAGGAGCAGGGCTTCGACATCGACCTGGCGAACCCGCCGGTGCCGATGTTCACGCCCTTCCGCCTGCGCGACATGGTCGTCGAGAACCGCGTCGTCGTGTCGCCGATGGACCAGTACTCTGCGGTCGAGGGCGTGCCCGGTGACTGGCACTTCGTGCACCTCGGCAGCCGCGCGATTGGCGGCGCGGGCCTGGTCTATGTCGAGATGACCTGCCCGTCGCCCGAGGCGCGCATCTCGCCCGCAGACACGGGACTCTGGAACGAGACGCAAAGGGACGCCTTCAAACGGATAGTCCAGTTCTGCAAGACAAACTCGAAAGCGAAGATGTGCATGCAGCTGGGGCATTCGGGCCGAAAAGGCTCGACCCAGCTCGGCTGGGAGCGCATGGACCATCCGCTCGAGAGCGGCAACTGGCCG
>DATADT010000334.1:0-2826 GCA_036258355.1 Burkholderiales bacterium | reverse complement strand
AAGTGCGCCGCAGTGTAGAGGTGGCCGATGTCGTAGCACTCGACCTCGAAGCGCGTCTCGTTCTCGGCGCAGCTTTGCAGGATGTACGCGATGTCCTTGAACGTGTTCTTGAAGATGCGGTCATCCGATCCCGCGAGGTAGGGTCGCTCCCACGGGAATTTGAGCTCCTTGTAGCGCGCGAGCATCTCGTAGAGCCCGAAGTTCATCGAGCCCATATTGAGCGAGGCGACCTCGGGCTTGAGCTGCAGCGCGGGCTGCAGCCGCTCCTCGATCGTCATCGTGGCCGCGCCGCCCGTGGTGAAGTTGAGCACCACATCGCTCGCCGCCTTGATCTTGGTGGCGAACTGCCGGAAGAGCTCCGGGTCCTGCGTCGGGCTGCCGTCCTTCGGATCGCGCGCGTGCAGATGCACGATCGCCGCTCCGGCCTTTGCCGCCTCGATCGACGCCTGCGCGATCTCCTCCGGCGTCACCGGCAGGTACGGCGACATGCTCGGCGTGTGGATCGAGCCGGTTACCGCGCAGGTGATGATGACTTTGCCTTGGGCCGCTGCCATGATCCGATTCTAGCGATGGAAATCGAAATTCGGCGCGTCGAGCCCGGCGACTACAAAGCGGTGCAGCGCGTCTACGCTCAGCCGCGGGCGATCTGGGGCACGATGCAGCTCCCGTTTCCGTCGGAAGAGCTCTGGAAGAAGCGCCTCGCCGAGTCCGGCGATCAGATCTACGGCCTCGTGGCGTGCGTCGAGGGCGAGGTGGTCGGGCATGCCGGGTTGCACCTCAACACCGCCTATCCGAGGCGCAGGCACGCCGGGTCGGTCGGCATGGCGGTGCACGACAAGTGGCAGTCGCGCGGCGTCGGCAGCGCGCTCATGAAAGCGCTGATCGAGCTCGCCGACCGGTGGCTCAACCTTTCGCGCCTGGAGCTCCATGTGTACATCGACAACGAGCCGGCGCTGCGACTCTACAAGAAGCTTGGCTTCGAGATCGAGGGCACGCACAAAAAATACGCCTTCCGCGACGGCGCGTATGTCGACTCCCACTCTATGGCTCGCGTGCGCTAGAGGGGAAATCGGGCTCTGACCCCGATTTTTAGACCAGGTAGCGGGTCCCGCCGCAGACCGAGATCGCCTGGCCGGAGATGTGCCGTCCGGGCGCGGTGGCGAGGAAGAGCGCGACGTTGGCGATGTCCTGCGGTGCGACGGTGGTTTTCATGCTCACGCCTTCGACCATCTTCGCCCGCACCTCCTCCTCCGGGACGCCGAGCGCCTTGGCCTTGGCGGCGATCACCCGGTCGATGCGGTCGCCCTCGACGATGCCGGGCTGGATGCAGTTCACGCGCACCTTGTCCGGGCCGGCCTCGGCCGCGAGGCTCTCGGTGAAGCCGACCACCGCCCATTTCGCCGCGGAATAAGGCGTGCGCATCGGAAAAGCGAGCCGGCCCGCCGCGGACGACAGGTTGATGATGCTGCCGCCCCCCGCCTCCTTGATGAGCGGCATGGCCTTGCGCGTGCAGTAGAACATGCCGTTGAGATCCACCGCGATGCAGCGGTCCCAGTCCTCGGGCCTGATGTCCTCGACCTTGGCGGTCGGCCCGGCCATGCCGGCGTTATTTACCAGCACGTCCAGGCCGCGCAGGAACTTTTGCACATCCTTGAACAGCCGCTCGACGTCTTCGAGCTTCGCTACGTCGGCCACGGTCTGCGTCACCGTGGGGAGCTGTTTCTTGGTCCCGGCGAGGGCCTTTTCGTCGATGTCACAGATATGTACGCGGGCCCCGTGCTCCACGAAGGTGCGGGCGATGACGCGGCCGATCCCGGCCGCCCCCGCGGTAACCAGGACGCGCAGGCCTTTGGCGGAGAACTCCATGTGGCTGCATAATAGCGTGGGGTCAGCGGGGAAAACGGTGGCAGAACAAGAACGCCGGCGCAATACGGTTTCGATCGAGCAGGAAGAGCTGCGGGGGATCTCGCGCACCGTCGCCGAGATCCACTGGCTGCTCCTCATCCTGATGCTGCTGTACCTGATATTCGGCGGCCCGCGGCCCGATACCGACGCCGAGTCCGAGGCCGCAGTCTCGGCGGGGCTTTTCTTCTACGCCGCCCTGGTGATGAGCTTCCGCTATGCGAACTTCTACAAGCGCGAGACGCGCTGGAAGATCGCGATCGAGACGCTCGGCATGATTGCCTTCATCACCTGGGTGCTGTGGTACACCGAGCGGCTGCAAGGCCCGCTCGTCAACCTGTACCTGCTGCCGGTGATCACCTCGGCGCTCACGCTCGGCAAGCTGGCCACGCTCGCCAACGTCGGGCTGATCGCCGCCTGCTACATCTTCCTCGGCAGCGAGTCGCTCGAGGAGATGGTGTCGTTGCGCTTCGCCGCGGGCTTCGCGGCCGAGCTCGCGCCCGTGCTGCTCGTCGCCTACATCACTACCATGTTCTCGGCCGACATCCGCTACGGCTTGCAGCACGCGAAGCTGCTCTCGGAGACCGACGAGCTCACCGGGCTCTACAACACCCGCGGCTTCGCCATCGCCGCGAACCGCCTGTTCGGGCAGGCGACGCGCTATGGCCGCCCGGCGAGCGTGCTGATGGTTGACTCCGACAACCTCAAGCACATCAACGACACCCATGGCCACGACGCCGGCAACCGGCTGCTGCGCCAGCTCGCGAACGCTGTGCAGGCCGAGCTGCGCGCGACCGACGTGCCGGCGCGCTACGGTGGCGACGAGTTC
Source organism: Burkholderiales bacterium (assembly GCA_036258355.1). Classification (GTDB taxonomy): domain Bacteria; phylum Pseudomonadota; class Gammaproteobacteria; order Burkholderiales; family SG8-39; genus SCGC-AG-212-J23. The sequence goes on along the minus strand of DATADT010000334.1, from coordinate 95 downwards.
ATCGTGCTCCTGCCTGAGACGCCGCCGAAAGGCGCGATGGATGTCGCCGAGCGCATCCGCAACGCCATCGCCGCGCGCCCGCTCGCCATCGACGG
>DATADT010000333.1:0-4072 GCA_036258355.1 Burkholderiales bacterium | reverse complement strand
GCGGCAACCAGCGTTCGCTGAAGGCGGCGTCCGCCGGGATGATGGAGGACGACGTCCGGGACCTCCTCAACTTCGAGAAATCGACGCGCTACTCGGACAAGCAGAAAGCCGCGCTTGCCTACGCCGAGGCGATCACCTGGCACCTCGACACCGACGACGCGTTCTGGCAGCGGCTCTACCGGCACTTCAGCGAGCCCGAGCTCGTCGAACTCGGCTGCTTCATCGCGCTCACCATGGGGCAGCAGAGCTGGCTGCGGCTGCTCAACATCGAGCATCACCAGGTGCTCGCCGGCACGTCCGCGTCCATGGCGCCGGGCTATGAGACCGCCGAGCAGCTCGCCGCTTCGAAGTCCTCCGACAGCTATTGGGCCAAGCAGAGGCGCGTATGAAGAGATTGCTGATTGCGTTGTTGTGGACCTGCGCGAGCGCCGTTTCGGCGCAAACCTATCCTTCCAAGCCGATCAAGATAATCGTGCCGTTCACGCCGGGAAGCGCGACCGACGTGATGGCGCGCATTGTCGGCGAGCGCCTGAATGCCGCATGGGGACAGCCGGTGGTCGTGGAGAACAAGGCGGGCGCCGGCGGCACGATTGGCATCCGCGACACCGCGCGCGCCGATGCGGACGGCTACACGCTCGCGGTGGTGTCGTCGGGACACGCGGTGAACCACGTGCTCTACAAAGACCTCGGCTACGACACGCTCAAGGACTTCGCGAGCGTCGCAATGCTCGGCAGCCTGCCGAGCGTGCTCATCGTCCCGCCTTCGCTCGGCATCAGCACGGTGAAGGAGCTCGTCGCGATGCTGAAAGCGAAGCCCGGCCAATACAACTACGCCACTGCTGGCGTCGGCAGCGGCGCTCACGTAGGCATCGAGAAGTTCAACGTCGCCGCCGGAGTTAAGGCGGTCCATGTGCCGCTCAAGGGCACGCCTCCTATCCTGGCCGAGACAATGGCCGGGCGCGTCGAATACGCGTTCGTGCCGGCCGTTTCTGGCATGGGGCCGATCAAGGACGGCAAAGTGAAGGCGCTCGCGGTAAGCACCAGCAAGCGTGTCGCCGCGCTACCCGACGTGCCGACACTGGGCGAAGCGGGCTTCGCCGAGGGTGAGTCGACCTTCTGGCTCGCGCTGCTCGCACCGGCGAAGACGCCGCGCGATGTGATCGCCAAGGTCAACGCGGAAGTCAGTCGCGCATTGAAGACGCCGGAGATCGTCGAGCGGCTGGCGAAGCTCGGCACCGAGCCGATGTTCATGACGCCGGCGGAAGCCGACGCGTTCATCCAGCGCGAATACCGGGAGCTTGGCAAAGTCATGCGCGACGCGGGCCTGACCCCGCAATAGCTTGCAAGTTACCGCGGCGCTCGTCGAAGAGGCGCGAGACCCGTTCCGCCTCGAAACCCTGGAGCTTGCCGACCCCGGGGCGGACGAGCTCATCGTGCGCGTGGTGGCCTCCGGCATCTGCCAGACCGATGTTCACGGCCGCGACGACTACTTCGGGATTCCGTTTCCCTGTGTATTCGGGCACGAGGGCGCCGGAGTAGTCGAGCGGACCGGAAGCGCGGTGACGAAGGTGCGGCGCGGCGACCGCGTCGTGATGGTGTCGCCGTCCTGCGGCAGCTGCGCGGCGTGCCGGCGCGGCCTGCCCGGTTACTGCGCAGCCGCACGCAAGATCAAGTTCAGCGGACGGCTGCGCGACGGCCGCGAGCCCTTCCGCCGGGGCTCGACCCCCGTCTTCGGCGCGTTCTTCCAGCAGTCGTCCTTCGCGACGCACGCGCTCGCCACGGAAGGCAACGTGGTAAGGCTGCCCGACGACCTGCCGCTCGAAGTGGCGGCCGCATTCGCATGCGGCGTGAATACCGGCGCGGGTGCGGTGCTCAATGTGCTCAAACTGCAGCCCGGCAGCTCGCTCGCGGTGTTTGGCGCGGGCTCGGTCGGCCTCGCCGCGGTGATGGCCGCGCGCATCGCCGGCTGCGCCACGATCTTCGCGGTGGATTTGCACGACAACCGGCTCGAGCTCGCACGCGAGCTCGGCGCCACGCATGTCTCCAGGCAAAAGCCGCCGCTGTCGTTCGACTTTACGCTCGAGGCGGCGGGCAGCCCGCAGGCGCTGCGCGACGCGGTCGATTGCCTCGCTACTCTCGGGACCTGCTGCCTGGTAGGTAGCGCGCGCAAGGGTACTGAGGCACGGCTCGAGATGGCGCAGCTTCAGCACGGCAGAACCCTGCGCGGCTGCATCCAGGGAGACGCCCCGCCCGCTGAGTTCTTCCCACTGCTCTTCGACCTCTGGCGCAGCGGCAGACTGCCGGTGGAGCGGCTGATCGGGTATTACGATTTCGCCGAGGTCAACCGCGCGGTCGCTGATTCGTTGAGCGGAAAGACGGTCAAGCCCGTGCTTCGGATATCATGATTTTTCAAACCGCACGGAGGAGGGGATGAAAAAAGCTTGCAAGCTCTTCGCGCTGGTCCTCGCCGTGTTCGCCCTGCAGGCGCACGCGCAGAACTACCCGACCAAGCCGGTACGCCTGGTGATCGCCTTCACGCCGGGAAGCTCGACCGACATCGTCGGCCGCGCCGTCGCTGCCAAGCTCTCGGAGATGTGGGGCCAGCCGGTGGTCGCCGAGAACCGCACCGGCGCCGGCGGCTCGATCGGCTCGGCCGCGGTGCTGCGCGAGGCGCCCGACGGCTACACGCTGCTCGCCAATTCCTCCGCGCACGTCGCCAACCCTTCGATCTACAAGACGCTTCCCTACGACACACTGAAGGACTTCGCCAACATCGCGCCGCTCGCCGGCGGGCCGAACGTGATGTTCGTCGGCCTGGGCACCGGGTGGAAGACGTTCGCCGATTTCATTGCGGCGGCGAAGGCGAAGCCGGGCCAGCTCAATTTCTCGTCGGCGGGAGTCGGCAGCGGGACGCACTTCAACCTGGAAAAGCTCAAGCTGATGGCCGGAATCGACGTCGCGCACGTGCCTTACAAAGGCACGCCCGAGGCGATCGGCGACACCATCGCCGGGCGGGTGTGCTGCTACTTCGCGCCGATCAACGCCGCGCTGCCGCACATCAAGGGCGGCAAGGCGCTCGCCCTCGCGGTCACGAGCGCGCAGCGCTCGAGCCTCCTGCCCGAGGTGCCGACGATCGCGGAATCGGGCGTGCTGGGATTCGACTACACGCTCTGGGTCGGGCTGTGGGGCCCGGCGGCGATGCCGGCCGAGCTCGTCAACAAGATCAACGCCGACGTAAACAAGGCGCTCGCGAGCCACGACCTCGCGCAGCGGCTCACCAACCTCGGCACCATTCCGATGAAGATGACGAGCGCCGAGTTCGCGCGGTTCGTGCGCCAGGAAGTCGAGGACACCGCCAAGGTCCTTAAGGCTGCCGGGATCCAGCCGCAATGAAAAAGACCGCTCTCGCGCTGCTCGCGGCGTGCGCGCTGCCGGCGCACGCGCAGACCTATCCGACGAAGCCCGTCCAGGTGATCATCTCTTTCACGCCGGCGAGCGCGACCGACATCGTCGGCCGCATCGTCACGGCGAAGCTGTCCGAGTACTGGGGCCAGCCGGTGGTCAACGAGAACCGCTCCGGGGCGGGCGGCTCGATCGGCTCCGCGGCGGTGGCGAAAGCGGCGCCCGACGGCTACACGCTGCTCATCAACTCCAACGCGCACTCGGTGAACCCGGCGATCTACGCCAAGCTGCCCTACGAAACCACGAAGGACTTCACCGACATCGCGCCGCTTTCGGAGTTGCCGAACGTGCTGGTGGTCAGCGGCGAGTCCCGCTACAAGACGCTCGCCGGTCTCATCGGCTTCGGCAAGGCGAACCCGGGCAGGATCAACTTCGGCCATGCCGGGGTCGGCAGCGGCACGCACCTCAACACGGTGAAGCTCATTACCGCGGCCGGAATCGACGTGACCCAGGTCCCGTTCAAGGGCACGCCGGAAGTGGTCGCGGCGATCCTGAGCGGCAACGTCGACTGCTACTGGGTGCCGATTTCTGCCGGCATCGCGAACATCAAGGCCGGAAAGCTGCGCGCCCTGGCGGTGAGCACCGCCAAGCGCAGCCCCCTGCTTCCCGA
>DATADT010000332.1:0-5191 GCA_036258355.1 Burkholderiales bacterium | reverse complement strand
GACACGGCGTGGCAGCGAAATCGAGGTAGCGAGTGGACGGGGAACGCGGCGCGCGCGCAAGTCGTAGCCGACGGCAAGTACGGCGCCACCATGCTGTACGCGGAGTGGAGCGCCGAAACGCAGGCGCCGGTGCTCGAGCTGACGAGCCGGTTCGCCACGCGCGACCACGCGGTCGATCTGTCGCGCGCGAGAAGCGACGCCGAGCGTCTGACGGCAGCCGAGCGCAAGTTTTTTACCGCGCCCACCGAGCTCATCCCGACCGACGGCATCGTGCGCGAGACCGCGACCGGAATCGTCCGGAACGCGCGCACCGACGTCGAGAAGGCGCGCGCGATCTACGAGTGGGTGGTGGAGAACACTTTCCGCGACGCGAAGGTGCGCGGCTGCGGCTGGGGCGACATCAAGTCGATGCTCGAGACGCGCAACTTCGGCGGCAAGTGCGGCGATCTCAACGCGATGTTCGTCGGCCTGGCGCGCTCGGTCGGCGTTCCTGCGCGCGACGTGTACGGCCTGCGCGTCGCGCGCTCGGCACACGGCTACGCGAGCCTGGGCGCCGGCAGCCCGAGCGTAACGCGCGCGCAGCATTGCCGGGCGGAGTTCTTCGCGCAAGGCTACGGCTGGGTGCCGGTCGATCCCGCCGACGTGCGCAAGGTTGTGCTGGAGGAGCCGCCGGGGCAGCTCGCGCTGGGCGACCCCAAGGTCGTGGCGGCGCGCAAGCGGCTCTTCGGCAGCTGGGAAATGAACTGGCTCGCCTTCAACATGGGCCACGACATCGCGCTGCCCCATTCGAGCGGGCCGAAGCTGCCCTACCTCATGTATCCGAACGGCGAGACCGGCGGCGGCAGGCTCGATCAGCTCGACCCCGACGCGTTCAAGTACACCCTCACCGCGCGCCCGGCTGGCGCTTGAAGCTCGCCGCACTTGTGCTGGCGCTCGCGCTGCCCGCGGCGGCCGCGGAGCTGAAGCCATGGCCGGGCGGTGCGACGCCGCCGCTCGAGCTCACCGATCTGCAGGGCAAGAAGCACTCGCTGGTCGAGTACCGCGGCAAGGTGGTCCTAGTGAACTTCTGGGCGACCTGGTGCGAGCCGTGCCGCGAAGAGATGCCGAGCATAGAGCGGCTGCGCGTCTCGCTCGAGGGTCGGCCCTTTGCGGTGCTCGGGGTGAACCTGGCCGAGCCGGAGTCGCGCATCCAGAAGTTTCTCGACACCGTGCCGCTCGGCTTCCCGATCCTGCTCGATCGCGACACCAAGACCACGCGCGCCTGGCAGGCGAAGGTGCTCCCTGCGACGTATGTCGTCGGGCCCGACGGCGCGATCCGCTACCGCCACATCGGCGAGCTCGACTGGTCGAAGCCGGAAGTGCGCAAGCAGATCCTCGGGCTCATGAAATGAACCGCGTCGCGGTAATAGCTCTTGGCTTTGCAGCTTCTGCCCTCCAGGCTGATGAAATCGAATGGCGGCCACCGTTCATCACCACGCCGCCCGAGGTGGTCGAGCGGATGCTGGCCATGGTCGGGACCCGCCCGGAGGACCTGGTCGTGGACCTCGGCTCGGGCGACGGGCGGATCGTGATCGCCGCGGCGCAGAAGTTTGGCGCGCGCGGCCTCGGCATAGAGCTCGACGCCGCGCTGGTGGACAAGTCGCGCAAGGCCGCGCGCGCGGCCGGGGTCGAGGACAAGGTGAGCTTCGTGCACGGCGATGTGCTGGTCGCCGACATTTCGCGCGCGACGGTGGTCACCGTGTACCTGCTGCCCGCGCTCATGGCGAAGCTCCAGTCGCGCTTCATCGACGAGCTCGCTCCGGGCACGCGCATCGTCTCGCACGCCTTCACGATGACGGGCTGGGTGCCCGACGCAGCCGAGACGGTGACGCTCAACTCGCGCCACCCCGGCCAGGGCGACGAGAGCCGGCTGTACGTGTGGATCGTGCCGGCCGAAGTGCGCGGCGTCTGGCGCAGCCCCGGGTTCGAAGTGCGCATCGAGCAGAACTTCCAGAGAATCGAGGTGCAGGGCGCGAAAGCCGCGAGCCTGTCCGGGCGCGATATCGCGTGGGACGGCTTCAAGGGCCGGGTCGAGGGAAACCGCATTGTGGGCGAGCTGGCCGGACGGCCGGTCGAGCTCACTCGCCGCTAGAGCACCTTGCCCGGATTCATCAGCCCTTGAGGATCGAGGGCGGTCTTGAGCCTTTGCATCAGCTCGAGCTCGACCGGCGGCTTGTGGCCGCGAATCGCCTCGCGCTTGAGCTGGCCCAGGCCGTGCTCGGCGGAGATCGAGCCGCCAAGGCGCTCGACGGCGTCGTACACGATCCGGTTGATCGCGTCGCGGCTCGCCAGCAGCCGCTCCGGCCCGACGTTGTAGTGCAGGTTCCCGTCGCCGACGTGGCCGAAGCAATAGATCTCGGTCTGTACGAAGGACGCCTTTAGCTCGCGCTCGGCGAGAGCGACGAAGTCCGGGATGCGGGAAATCGGGAGCGAAATGTCGTGCTTGACGTTCGCGAACTGGGCTTCGGGAATGCTCTCGCGGATGCGCCAGAGGCCGCGCGCCTGCTCGCCGCTCTGTGCGAGGACCGCCTCGCGCTCGGCGAGTGCCTGCCCGACTCTCTCCTCCAGCTCGGCGGAGCTTCCGCTGTCGGTGAACTGGGCGAGCACGTACCACGGATGAGGCGCCGGCAGCGGGTCGCGCAGCTCCGCGACATGATCAAGCACCGCCTCGAGGCAGGCGCGCGACACCAGCTCGAAAGCCGAGATGCGCTCGCCGAGGCGCTCGCGCAGCGCGGCGAGCAACTCCACCGACTGGCGCGGGCTCTCGAGCGCGACCCACGCTGTCGCGGTTGCGCTCGGCCGCGGGTAGAGCCGTAGCACGGCGGCGGTTATCACCCCGAGCGTCCCCTCGGCGCCGAGAAAGAGCTGCTTGAGGTCGTAGCCGGTATTGTCCTTGCGCAGGCCGCGCAGGCCATCCCACACCCGGCCGTCGGGCAGCACGACCTCCAGGCCGAGCACCAGCTCGCGCGCGTTGCCGTAGCGCAGGACGTTCACGCCGCCGGCATTGGTCGAGAGGTTGCCGCCGATCTGACAGCTGCCCTCGGCGGCAAGCGAGAGCGGGAAAAGGCGCCCCGCTTCGTCGGCGGCGCGTTGCACCGCGGCCAGCACACAGCCCGCTTCCGCCGTGACCGTGTCGTTCAGCGCGTCGAGTGCGCGGATGCGGTTCATGCGGCCTAGGGCGAGGACGAGCTCGCGTCGCGCGCCCGTCGGGACGGAGCCACCGACCAGCCCGGTGTTGCCGCCCTGGGGCACGATCGCAACGCCTTCACGCGCGCACAGGGCGACGACCTGCGACACCTCGCGGGTGCTCGCCGGCCTCACTACGCACTCCGCCGGCGCCGAGTACTGCCTGCGCCAGTCGGTAAGGTAGGGTCTCGTATCCTCCGGCGCTGTGAGCACGTGGGCCACCCCTACAATGTCGGCGAGGCGCTCTTGCAGGGTCATCCTTGAACACTATTCGGCTTCTACTCCTTTGGCTAGCGGGCCTCTCCGCTGCCATCGCGGAGGAGCCTGCGCTCATCGTCGGCGCGGTGATCTCCCAGACCGGCGCGCACGCCGACCTCGCTGCCGAGTATGCGAAGGGCATCGAGCTCTGGCGCGACGAGGTGAATGCCTCGGGCGGACTGCTCGGCAGGCAAGTCGAGCTGCGCCTGCTGGACGATGCATCGCACGCGGCGCGCGCCGCGCCGCTGTATGCGCGCCTGATCCGCGAGGAGAACGCGGACCTCCTCATCAGTCCGTACGGCTCGGCTGCGACTCTTCTCGCGGCGGCCGAAGCCGAGCGGGCGCGCCGCGTCATGGTGAACGCCGCCGGTCAGGCGCCGTCGATCCACGGCCGCGCGCCCGGGTACCTTTTCCAGAGCACGCCGCCGTACTCCTCGTACGGCGAGGGCATCCTGCAGGTTGCGGCCGAAGCGGGCTACCGCCGGCTTTTCATCCTGGCGCGCGACGATGGCGCATCGCTCGAGATGGCGGAGGCGACGCTGAGCGCCGCGCGGACGCAGAAAAAATTCGAGCCGGGCGGGGTCGAGGTTTACCGTCCCGGCACGGTCGACTTCGGCCCACAGGTGGCCAAGGCGCGCGCCGCGCAGGCGGAGGCGTGGATCGCTTTTGGCGACGCGCGTGACGCCGCCGAGATGGTCAAGACCTTCAAGCGCTTCAATTACGCGCCGCAGCTTTTCTTCGCGCGAGGCGCGTCGCAGCCGCGTTTCATTGAACTCGTTGGACAGGACGCCGAGTTCGCGCTCGGCGCGGTGGACTTCGATCCGCGCATCGGCGAGGGCGCGCACGCGTTTGCCCGGGCGTTCGCCGCCAAGTGGGGGGCCACGCCCGGCCTTCCGGCCGCCCAGGGTTACACCGCCGGCGTGGTGCTGACGGCGGCTGTGCGCAACGCCGGCAGCCTCGACCAGGAAAAGCTGCGCTCTGCGCTCGCGCTGGCTGAAGTCCCGACGCCCCTGGGACCCTATAAAGTGTCCGCCAAGAACGGCGCGCAGGTGGGTGCCAAGCCGCTCGTCGTGCAGATCCGGAAGGGGCGCCCGGAAGCGGAAAATCCGCTCCTGCCTTATCCGCAGTGGAACGAGAGAGCCCCTATTCAATGAACCGTTCATTTCTTTTCGCGCCCGGCAACGTCGCGCGCCGCGTCGAGAAAGCGCTCATGCTCGAAGCCGACGCGGTGATCGTGGACCTCGAGGATTCGGTCGCGATCCCGGAGAAGGCCGCGACGCGCAAGAGCGTTGCTGCAGCCCTGGAGCGGCCGCGGCGCAGCCACGGGTACGTGCGCGTAAACGCGCCGTCGACGCCTTTCTGCTTCGGCGATCTATACGAGGTACTGCATTCCGGAGTGGAAGGCGTGGTGCTCCCCAAGGTGGAAAGCGCGGCCGACCTGCATGCAATCGACTGGCTGATGTGGAACCTGGAGCGCGAGCGCGGCATTCCGGAGGGATCGATCGACCTCATGCCGCAGATCGAGACCGCCACCGGCCTGCACCGCATCGATCGTGTGCTACAAGCGCGGAGCCTCCGTCCCTACAAAGGTCAGTGGCGCGTGAAGCGCGTAGCGTTCGGCGCCGCGGACTATGCGCACGAGCTCGGCCTTACCGTCGGCCCGGAGGAGGCCGAGCTCGCCGACGCGCGGGCCCGGGTGGTGCTCGCT
>DATADT010000331.1:0-2651 GCA_036258355.1 Burkholderiales bacterium | reverse complement strand
GCCGCGGCGAGCAGGCCGCGCACCGGTGCCGGCACCGGATGGCGCAGGTTGAAGTAGCGGATGAGCTCGGAGAACTGCGCCCACAGCGAGTCCACCTGAGGCGCGAGGCCGAGCGCCGTGGTCAGGCTCTCGAGCGCGGCGGCGTAGTTGCCTTGCGCAAGCTGGCGGGCCGAGAGCTCGCCGTGCGCGCGCGCGATTTCCATTTTGCCCATCGGTGCAGTATCTCGGCTAGAATTCCCGGCGTGAAGTCCCGGCTCGCACTTCTGCAGCTTCCTTTCTTCCAGCGCTGGCGCTCACGCGCCTAGGGCACTTCCGCCGTACCCCTAAGTAAAATCAACCGCATGGGCGGGCGTCATGCTATTGATGATCGACAACTACGATTCGTTCACCTTCAATCTGGTGCAATACTTCGGCGAGCTCGGCGCGGAGGTGAAGGTGATTCGGAACGACGAGCTGAGCGTGTACGAGGTAGAGGCGCTGGCGCCGTCTCACGTGGTGCTGTCGCCGGGGCCCTGCACGCCGAACGAGGCGGGTATCACGCTCGAGACCGTGACGCGCCTCGCGGGCAAGGTTCCCATGCTCGGCGTGTGCCTCGGCCACCAGGCGATCGGCCAGGCCTTCGGCGGCAAAGTGGTGCGCGCGAGGCAGGTCATGCACGGCAAGGTTTCGCGCATCGCGCACGATTGCAGGGGGGTTTTTGGTTCCCTTCCGCAGCAGTTCGTAGCGACGCGCTACCACTCGCTGGTCGTCGAGCGCGAGTCGCTGCCGGCGTGCCTCGAAGTGAGCGCGCAGTCCGAGGACGGAGAGATCATGGGGCTGCGGCACCGGACTCTCCCTGTGGAAGGCGTGCAATTCCATCCCGAGGCCCTGCTCACCGAGCACGGGCACCGAATGCTGGAGAATTTCCTTAAAGGGAGGGCACCATGAAGCAGATCACGATCGCCGAGGCGATCCAGCGCACCGTCGAGCATCGCGAGGTGTTTCACGACGAGATGCTGCATGTCATGCGGCAGATCATGCGCGGCGAGCTGAGCCCGGCGCAGATCGCCGGCTTTATCATCGGGCTGCGCGTAAAGAAGGAGACCATCGGCGAGATCGCCGCGGCCGCGCAGGTGATGCGCGAGCTCGCGACGCCGGTCGAGGTCGCCGACGATCGGCACCTCGTCGATACCTGCGGCACCGGCGGCGACGCCGCGCACACGTTCAACGTGTCGACCTGCGCCGCCTTCGTCGCCGCCGCTTCGGGCGCCAAGGTCGCCAAGCACATGGGGCGCTCGGTATCCTCGTCCTCGGGCAGCGCGGAAGTGCTCGAGGCCTTGGGCGCGCACATCGGGCTCAGCCCTGCCGACACCGCGCAGGCGATCGACAAGCTCGGAATCGGCTTCATGTTCGCCCCCGCGCACCACGCGGCGATGAAGCATGCCGCCCCGGTGCGCAAGGACCTCGGCGTGCGCACCCTCTTCAACATCCTCGGCCCGCTTACCAACCCGGCGGGGGCGAAGCATCAGGTGATGGGGGTGTTCCACCCCGATCTCGTCGGCATCCAGGTGCGCGTACTGCAGCGGCTCGGCTCCAGGCACGTCATGGTCGTCTACGGGCTGGACGGCCTGGACGAGATCTCGATCTCCGGCCCGACCATGGTCGGCGAGCTGGCGAAGGGCGAGATCAACGAGTACAACATTCATCCGGCCGAGCTCGGCCTCGAGCTCTACGATCGCCGCGCGATCGAAGTGCATACCGTCGCGGAATCGAAGGCGATGATCCAGGCGGTGCTGGAAGGGCAGCCGGGTCCCGCGCAGAACATCGTCGCGCTGAATGCCGGCGCCGCCATCTATGTGGCCGGGGTGGCCAAGACGCTCAAATCGGGCGTCGAGCGCGCCTTGCACGCGATCAAGAGCGGCGCTGCCAAGCAGAAGCTGGAGGAGCTCGTTGCCTTCACGCAGAAGGTGAAAGCGAAGGCGTGACTATCCTCGAGCGCATCCTGGCCGCGAAGCGCGCCGAGGTCGCTGCAGCAAGGGAAAAGACCCCCGCAGAAGAGATGCGCGCGCGGGCGCGCGCGGCGGCGCCGGCACGCGACTTCATCGGCGCGCTGCGCTCCAAGCAGCCGGCGGTGATCGCCGAGGTCAAGCGCGCGAGCCCTTCCAAGGGATTGCTGCGAGAGAACTTCGACCCGGCCGCCATCGCCCGCAGCTACGAGAAGGCCGGCGCCGCCTGCATGTCGGTCCTGACCGATGCCGCGTTCTTTCAAGGCTCCACCACGCATTTCCACCAGGCGCGAGCCGCCTGTGCGCTGCCCGCGCTGCGGAAGGACTTCCTCATCGATTCGTACCAGGCCTACGAATCGCGCGCGATGGGGGCGGATTGCGTTCTGCTGATCGCGGCCTGCCTCGAAGAGCGCCAAATGCGCGAGCTCGAAGCTCTGGCGCTCGATCTTGGCATGGCGGTGCTGGTCGAGGTGCACGACACAGCCGAGCTCGAGCGCGCGCTCGCCCTCAAGACGCCCCTCATCGGCATCAACAACCGGAACCTGCGCACCTTCGAAACTCGCCTCGAGACCACGCTAGGACTCTTGCCGCGCGTCCCGAAGGACCGCATTGTCGTCACCGAGAGCGGCATCCTTTCGCCGGCTGACGTGGCCCGCATGCGCGCCG
>DATADT010000330.1:0-10981 GCA_036258355.1 Burkholderiales bacterium | reverse complement strand
TAGGCGCTCTCGAACACGTAGCTCGCGCGGTTGGTGGGCTCGCGGCGCTTGAAGTCGGTCTGCTTCTTGTCGGCGGTGACGTCGAAGGCTTCGCCGAGCTTCAGGCGCACGGTCTCGTTCTTCGGCGTGTGGTCGATGCGGTCCTCGCCGACGAATTGCGCGTTGCCGGCGCTATCCTTCTTGTAGACGCGTACCACGCCCTTCGGCATCGGCATGCCCAGGCGCGAGGACTCGCGGTTCTCGAGCTGCACGAACACCCCGACCTTCATCTTCTGCCCGATACCGCCGACGCTCGAGCGGTAGTAGTAGTCGCTTCCCTGGAGGACGAGCTCCTTCACGACCGGCACGCCCTGGGCGCCGAGGAGCGCGACCTGCTTGGTCTGGTTATCGGCGATGGTGGTCGGCCGCGAGAGCGTATAGAGGCGATACTCGAAGAGCGCCTCCTGCGCCATCGGCGACGCCGGCGCTTCCGCCATCGCCCGCATCGAGCCCGACTTCGCCGCGAGGCGCATTTCGTCGTGCACGCGGTTGATGTCGCCGGCGACGAGCTGGAGCTTCGCGTTGGGGTACGCCGTGCCGCTCGTGTTGGTCAGCGTCACCCAGCCGTTCAGGTCGAGGGCGCTGTCGGCGCTGTTCAGCTCCGCGACGTAGTCGGCTTTCCAGGCAAGGCCGCCCGAGAGGTAGGAAAGCTCGACGTTCTGCACGCCGGCGCGCGCGCTGTCGAGCTCGGTCACGAGGGTCGGCCGGTCGCGCAGGTTGGCAGGCACGCCGTCGTAGACGATGCGTCCCGGCAGCCCGGTCTCGATGCGCTCGCCGATACGCAGCACCACGCCGGACGTTGCTGCGAGCACGGTGGCGGTCTCGATCGATTCGGCGCCGGTCGTCGGATGGGTCCGCACGATCCTGACGTTGCGCCCGACATACTTCTCCAGGAGCTTCGCCGGCGTGAGCAGATCGAAGTCAAAATTCTGCTCGACGAGGCTGAGCGCTCCGGGATGCGACAGGCTGCGCAGCAGCGCGGTTTCGGGGCGCATGCGGCCGCTCACCTCGCGCAGCGCGAGCTTGTTGCGGCCGGCGTCGAGCATGACGCGCCGCTGGTCTTTCACCAGCGCGAGGTTCTCGTTGTAGATCGTGACCGCCACCGACTGCTGGTCGGCAAGGGTGCTCGGTTTTTCCGCCACGGTGCCGTACGCGATGGAGGAAAAGGCAAGCGCGACAGCGGCCGTGACTTTTTTCAAGTTTGGCATGGCAGGTTCTCCTTTGTGCCTCGTTAAACGAGGGCACGCGAAGAACGGGTTAACGCCGCAGGACCAGGACCAGCGCGCCGAGCACGAGCGCGGTGCCGGCCAGCATCCCGAGCGTCACCGTCTCGTCCAGGAAGAGCCAGCCCCATAGGATGCCGAGCACCGGCACCGCCAGGCCGACGGTCAGCGTGCGCGAAGGGCCGATGTCGCGGATCAGCGTGAAGAAGGGCAGGTAGGCGAGGCCGCTGCAGATCGCGCCGAGGGCGATCAGCGACGCTAGGGCCGGAAGAGTCCATTGTTGAGAAGGCGCGGCAGCCAATAGCGGCGCCATGAGAAGCGCCGCGAACGCGATCGAGCCGGCGGCGAGCCCCATCGGCGGCAGGCGGCCGGAGCGCTGCTTGATGATCACGCCCGCCCATCCCCAGAAGGCGGCGCCCGCGATGCCGGCCAGCGCTCCCAGTGAAGTCTTCCATCCCATCTCGACCGGACCCAGGTTCACGATGAGCGCGACGCCCGCGATGCCGAGCGCGAAGCCGGCGATGGGGCCAAAGCCGAGCCGCTCCTTCAGCACCGGCACGGCGATGATCGCCGCCCAGAGCGGGACCATGCCGTTGATCACCGCGAGGTAGCCGGCCGGGAGCGCGCTCGCCGCCCAGGCGAAGCACACGAACGGGGCTACGTTGTTGACCAGCGCGACCGCGAGGTGGTCTTTCCAGTGCTCGAGCGGCGCGATGCGCTGGCGCGCGACCCATGCAACCCAGGGCACGAGGAAAAGCGCGGCGAATAGCGCGCGCCCCTCGGCGACGAGGGCTGTGCCGAACGTCGGCACCGCGACCCGCAGAAAGAGATACTGCAGGGACCACATGGTGGCGAGTGCGAGCCACCGTGTGGCGTCGTAGGACCTCAGAGGTACACGCGCTTCATGGTTTCCGCGGGATAGCGCGTGCCCGCACCGGCTCCCACGGGCGCGGCGTCCGAGATGCGCCTTACGTCTTCGGGCGAAAGCTTGATGTTCAAAGCCGCCAAGTTCTCGTCGATGCGCTGCTTGCGCTTGGTGCCCGGGATCGGAACGATGTCGTTGCCCTGCGCGAGCAGCCACGCCAGCACGAGCTGGGCAGGCGTGCATTTCTTTTCCCGCGCGATGGCTTCGAGCCGGCTCACAAGCTGAACGTTCTTGTCGAGGGCTTCGCCCTGAAAGCGCGGATGCTGCAGGCGGCGGTCCCCTTCGGGCAGGTCGGCTTTGCCGTGCACCGTGCCCGTCAGCATGCTGCGGCCGAGCGGGGCGTAGGGCACGAGCGTGACGCCGAGCGCGCGCGTCGCCTGCAAGGTTTCCTCGCCTTCTTTCCTGTAGAGCAGCGAGTACTCGTTCTGCACGGCCGCGATGGGATGCACCTTGTGGGCGCGGCGGATCGTCTCCGGGCGCGCTTCGGAGAGGCCGAGTGCGCGCACCTTGCCCTGCTCGACCAGCCGCTTCATCGCGCCCACCGTCTCCTCGATCGGCGTATCGGTGTCAACGCGGTGCTGGTAATAGAGGTCGATGACTTCGATCCCGAGACGCTTCAGGCTCGCCTCGCACGCCTGCATGACGTATTCCGGGCGGCCTTCGACCGCCTGCTTGCCGTCGGCGAGCTTCACCTGCCCGAACTTGGTGGCGACGACGACCTTGTCGCGCCGGCCCTTGAGCGCTTTGCCGAGCAGAGTCTCGTTGTGCCCCCAGCCGTACATGTCGGCCGAATCGAGGAAATTGATGCCCTTGTCGAGCGCGTAGTGGACGACGCCGATCGACTCCTCGTCGTTCGCGTTGCCGTACACGCCGGACATCGACATCAGGCCGAGGCCGAGCGCGGAGACTTTGATTCCGCTGCGGCCGAGTTCGCGTTGCTCCATGTTGCCTCCTCAACCAAAAAATCGGGGTCAACCCAAAAATCGGGTCAGAGCCCGATTTCCGTGGAATTATCCGGGCCGCCAGCGCCGACGAGAGTGGCCGTTTCGCTTACATCCCGGAAATCGGGCTCTGACCCCGATTTTTCAAAACAGGTCGAAGTATTCGCGGTGCTCCCAGTCGCTCACCTCGAGATTGAAGCGGGCGATCTCGGCTTCCTTGACCCTGCAGTAGTAGTCGATGAACCCGGCGCCGAATCCATGGCGCAGGACTTTGTCCGCGCGCAGGTGCTGCAGCGCTTCATCCAGCGTGCGCGGCAGCATGTCGGCCTTCGCCTCGTAGGGCGTGTCGGCCGAGCGCGGCAGCGGCAAGCGGCGCTCGATGCCATCAAGGCCGCAATAGATCTGCGAGGCGAAGTAGAGATAGGGATTCGCGGCGGGCTCACCGATCCGGTTTTCGATGCGAGTGTCGGGGTCGCGCGGCGCGCCCACTACACGGAGCATGGCGCCGCGGTTCTCCTTGCCCCAGATCACCCGGTCGGGCGCGAGCGAGTAGGGCCGGTAGCGCTTATAGCCGTTGATCGTCGGCGTCGCGAACGCGCACGCGGCGCGGGCGTGGGCGAGCAGCCCGGCGAGGTATTGCTTGCCGACCTCGGAAAGATCTTCCTTTTCGGAAACAAAAGCATTCAACCCATTCCGGCTGAGCGACTGGTGCAGGTGCCAGCCGCTCGACATGACGTTCGGCAGCTTCGGCCGGCACATGAAGGTGGCGTGGTAGCCGTGGCGGCGCGCGATCTGCTTCACCGCGCTGCGCAGCAGGATCATCGCGTCGGCGGCCGCGATTCCGCTGCGTGGCGCGAGAGTCAGCTCGAGCTGGCTTGGGCCGAACTCGATCTCGAAGGACCTGAACGGAAGCTCGAGGGCGGACAGGCCGTCGCGCAGCAATTGGACCACGCCATCCAATTGATCGTACTTTTGCTCGGTGAGGAGCTGGTAGCCGGTCGTGAGCAGCTCGACATCCGGCGGGTTGCCCGGCTGCCCGGCATCCGCGGGCTGCAGGCGCGGATCCCGGATCCTGAAGACGTGGAACTCGACTTCCAGACCGGCGACGAACTCGTAGCCGCCGGAAGCCAGCTTTTCCGTAGCTCTGCGCAGGACATCCCTCGTGCTGAAGGGCACCGCGCGGCCGTCGGGAAACTTGAGGTCGCACAGGAACCAGCCGGTGTCCGGCGCCCACGGCAGGGTCCGGAATGTCGACGGGTCGGGAATCATGAGGATGTCGGCCGCGCCCTGCATCTCGGGCATGCCGACGCCGCCTCCCGGAGTAAACGCGGGAAAGACGGTCTTGTGCGAGGTGTCCTTGAGGAGCAGTGTGCTCGTCACCGTGACACCGCGCTCCATCGCCGCCTCGGCGGCCGACGCCGAAAGGGTCTTGCCGCGCAGCACGCCGTGCTGGTCGGCGAACGAAAAGCGCACCGCCTTGAGGCCCTTCGGCAGGTTCATGCGGCCCAGGCCGATCGCCTGCGTCGCGCTTCGTCGGACTGCTTCCAGTACTCGTCGATCGTCGCGGTCGGGCCGATGCCGTCGATCGCGGGCGGGCCGGAGGCCTCGACGTTCACGTCGAGCTGGCCTGCTTCATTCTTGCGAATCGCGTCGAGCAGGAGCCGGCGGTAGAGCACGATCCCTTTGTCCGTGGCGCCGAGGTTCTCCTTGGTGCGGTCCTGGATCGGCCCCTGCGATTCGCACGCCCACTGGTCGTGGATGTTGATGTCGAAGCCCATGCCGGTGAAGGTGCGTTTCTTCTGCTCGCCGGCGTCGAATCCCCAGGAATTGCTCCGATTGAAAATGGGCTTGTAATCCGGCGCCGGGTAGGTCTTCAGCCGCTGATCGCGCATCGTGTCCTTGTCTACCGGCGCGCCGAAGCTCGTGAAGATCGCGTACCAGTAGCAGCCGGTGTCGTCGACCGGCACGTGCCACTGCGAGATCGTCATCTCCGCATTCATGGGAATGACGAAGGCCTGCGGGAAAAGGACGTTGGTGACCCGAATATGCGTGTGCGCGTTGCTGATCCTCCGCAACGTGTGCAGCCGCATGCCGTAGGGCGTTCGCTCGACGCGGATCTCCGGCCGGTCGTACTCGCGCAGGACCTTGGAGATCGGCATCCCGGAATCGGCCGGCGTGCCGCGGAACTGCCGTCCGTAGCTCGTCGCCGGGTCCTCGTCCTCGAAGAACTTGTGCAGCCACGAGGCATGCGCCGGGTCGATACCCACTTCCAGCGCCTGCAGCCAGTTGCAGTCCCAGTAGCCCTTGAAAGCGAACGTGTACGCGTCGGGCGCGACAAAGCAGTCGAAGTGCGGGAACGCAGGCGGTTCGCCGGCGCCGAGGTAGGCGAAGAGCGCGCCGCTCTTCTCGATCACCGGGCAGCAGCGTAGGCGGATGTGGTCGCACAGCCGGCTGCCTTCCGGCTCGGCGGGCGTCTCCAGGCACTTTCCCGCGACGTCGTACAGCCAGCCGTGGAACGAGCAGCGCAGCCCGCTGTCCTCCAGCCTGCCGTACGCGAGGTCCGCGCCGCGATGCGCGCAGTGCCGGTCGACGAGGCCGTGTCTGCCTTTATCGTCTTTGAAGAGGACGAAGTTTTCGCCCAAGACCTTTACCGGCCGCACCGGGCGCTCGACCTTCAATTCATCCACCAGCGCGACCGGCTGCCAATAGCGGCGCAGCAGCTTGCCCGCGGGCGTTTGCGGCCCGACGCGCGTCATGAGCTCGTTCTGCTCCGCGCTGATCATGTCCCAAGAATACTATGGCGCTCGCGCGCGAGCGGCAGGAGCGCCGCGAGGCCGAGGATCGGCCCGGGGGTGAGCAGCAGGAAGAGCCACTGCGGGCCGAGCACCGGCGCCATGGCGTTGAGCAGCTCGATGCTCGCGATGGTGATCGAGAAGCCGATGCAGTTAGCGATGGTGAGCGCGGAGCCCACCAGCTCGCGCGGCGCGTTGGCCGCGTTCAGCGCGGAAAACTGCGGCGAATCGCCGACCACCACTACGCCCCAAAAGACGAGGAAGGCGAGGAACACCGGCGTCGGCGCGTTGAACAGCAAGGGCGAAGCCGCGCAGCAGGCGGCCGAGGCGGCGAGCTGCACGAACGCGACCGGCGCGCTGCCCGCGCGCAGCGACGCGAGCCCGCCCGCTACGCAGCCGATGCCGCCTGCCGCGATCACCGCGAACGTCCAGAGCGGCACCGCGAGACCATCCTGTCCCTGCGCCGCGGCATGCGCCGCGAGCACGAGAGGCACGAACGCCCAGAAGGCGTAGAGCTCCCACATGTGGCCGAAATAGCCGAACGCCGAGGCGCGGAAGCGGGGCGCGCGGAAGATGAGCGCGAGCGCGCGCGGATCGAACTTCGTGCCCTTCGCAAGGTGCGGGCCGTCGGGAACGAGCGCGAGCATCGCTACGCCGCCCGCCGCGGCGACCGCCGACACGCCGAGCATCACCTCGTGCGCCGGCAACGACCCGCCGAGTCCCTTCAAGAGGTGCGGGAAGGCGGTGCCGAGCACCAGCGCGCCGACGAGAAACCCGAGCGCGTTGCCGAGGTCGCTGCGGTACCAGCCGGCGGCGATGCGCATGCCGACCGGGTAGACGCCGGCGAGGAAGAAGCCGGTGGCGAAGCGCAGTGCGAGCAGCGATCCCAGCCCCTCGGCGAGCGCGCCGCTCGCGGCGTTGGCCACCGCCCCCGCGAGCGCGCAGAAGAAGAACACGAGGCGGGGCGAGAACATGTCGGAGATCGCGAAGAACGCGAATGCCAGCGTGCCGGCGATGAACCCGAGCTGCACGGCCGAGGTGACATAGCCGAGCGCGGCCGCGGGCAGCGCGAGCTCCTGCTGCAGGTCGCCGATCACCGCGTTGCCGGCGAACCAGAGCGAGGTCCCCGCGAACTGCGACAGGACGATGACCGGCAGGATGCGGCGCGGGCGCATCGCAGAAGTCTAGAGGATGGACTTGTCCGTGGTTGCGGGCGTAGCATCGACGTCCCACATCAAGGAGGAGGAGCCATGGCCTATCACCTGGAAGGGCGCTTGCTCGAGGTCTGCAACTGCCGCGTGCTGTGTCCGTGCTGGATCGGCGAGGACCCGGACAACGGCACCTGCGATACGGTCATCGCCTGGCGGTTCGACGAGGGCAACGTCGAGGGCGTGGACGTGGCGGGCACCACGATCGCGGTGATCGCGCACGTCCCCGGCAACATCCTGCAGGGCAACTGGAAGGCGGCGGTTTACATCAGCGACAACGCGACCCAGAAGCAGGAGGAAGCGCTTCTCAAGGTCTACACCGGCAAGCTCGGCGGCCCGGTCGGCGACCTGGTCAAGCTGATCGCCGAGGTGGTCTCGGTAGAGCGCGTGCCGATCACCTTCGACGTGCGCGGCGGGAAGGGCACGCTGAAAGTGGGCAGCGCCGGGTACGCCGAGCTCGAGCCCTACCAGGGCGCGACCGGCAGCCCTACGACGCTCAGTGACACGGTGTTCTCGACCGTGCCGGGGGCGCCAGTGTTCGTGGGCAAGGCGCCGCGCTACCGCGCGAAGAACCCGAAGCTCGGCATCGATCTCGACATCAAGGGGCATAACGCCCTGCAAAGCATCTTCAAGTTCGACGCCTGACGCGCTCGCCGTCCGCGCTGGTCGCAGGGCTTGCGCTCGCCGCCTGGGCCGCGCTGTGGCTCTGGTCGGCGAGCCCGTACGCGCGCTACCTGGACCACGGCGGATGGGCGGACACCGGCCTTGCGGCGCAGATCTGCCGCGCGCTGCCGGCGGGCGAGGTTGTCGTCCCCGCGTTCGCCTACGCCGCGGCCTGGCTGCTCATGATCTGCGCCATGATGCTGCCGACGACGCTGCCGGTCGTGCGCATCTTCCGCCGCATCGTGTCGGGATCTCCGGCCGCCGGACGGCTGCAAGCGCTTCTCATCGCCGGCTACGTCGCCGCCTGGCTCGGCTTCGGCCTCGCGGCGCACGCGCTCGACGCCGCGCTGCTCGCGGCGGCGCGCGAGACGACCTGGTTCATCACGCACGGCTGGCTCGTGGGGGCGCTGGTCATCGGCGGCGCCGGCGCGTTCCAGTTCAGCTCCTTGAAGTACCGCTGCCTGGAGAAGTGCCGCACGCCCTACGGGTTCGTGGTGCAGCGCTGGCAGGGGCGCAGCCCGGCGCGTGAGGCATGGCGCATCGGGTTCGACCACGGCTTGTTCTGCGTCGGATGCTGCTGGGCCCTGATGCTCGTCATGTTCGTGGTCGGGATGGGAAGCATCGGCTGGATGCTGGCGCTCGCGGCGGTGATGGCGGCGGAAAAGAACCTGCGCGGCGGCCAGCGCCTGAGCGCGCCTGTCGGCGCCGCGCTCCTCGCCTGGGCGGCGGTGATCGCCGTAGGGAAACTCTGAAAAAGCGCTTAATGGTCGTCCCCGCGAAGGCGGGGACCCGTGATTTTCAGAAAGAAAAACTAGGCCCCCGCGTTAGCGGGGGCGACTTCTTCAGACCTTCCCTCTAGGAGAGCGCTTCCTCGCGGTACAGGCCGAGCGCGCGCATCGCCGGGAAGTCGTTGAACGAGAACAGCACCGACTGCTCGTGCGCGCCGTGCCGGTAGCGCGTCCAGGCCGGCACGCAGAAGATGTCCTTCTCCTCCCACTCGAAGCGCTGGTCGCCTATTTCCGACCAGCCGCTGCCGGCAGCGACCTGATACACGACGCTTCCAGTATGGCGACGAGGTTTTGAATCTCCTTTGATGAGTTCCAATCTGGCCCCCATCGTGGGCATGACAGGGCCGCCGGTCAGCGGATTCGAATACTCAAAAAACCTGTCTTTACGGAGATACTTGTAGGCGTCATCCCACTTGTAAAGAAAAACGGGCGAGTAGGGCTTCGACCAGTTCTCGCGCGAAAGCCGCGCGGGCGTCTGCACGATCTTCGGATGCACCTCGTAGAAGTTCGCATCCAGCGAGTTCATGAGCGGGATATCGAGGCCGTCCTGCCAGATGCACTGAGTGCCGTCGGCCTCGACGCCATGGTCATGCCAGGTGCCGTTCGGCGTGAGCACGAAATCCCGCGCGCCAAGCGTGAGGCGTTCGCCGTCGACGACTGTATACGCACCACGGCCCTCCATGACGAAGCGCAGCGCGCTCGCCTGGTGGCGGTGCGCCGAGGTGAACTCGCCGGGGTTCATCACCTGCACGCCCGTGTAGAGCAGGCCGACCGCGGCGCTCCATTCCTTGCGTCCCGGGTTGACGAGCATCACCACGCGCCGCGCTGCCTTCTCGGCCGACACCAGCTCGGGCGCGCGGCGCACGAAGGGCTCCACCTTTTTCCACCTCCACAGCGTCGGGATCGATTTCGGCTGCGGGTGCCAGGGCTCGATCTCGTTCGCCACCGTCCATAGAGCGCCAAGCGCCTCGCCTTCCAGGCTGCGGTAATAGGCTTCGAGCTCGGGCGTGTCCTCGACGTTGGCGCGCCCGATGACGTTCTCGCGTTTCATGTCGAAAAGTCTACACCCCGAGATATCGGTGCTGTACGTTGGTATCCGCCGCGAGGTCCTTGGAGCTGCCGCTCCACACGACGCGCCCTTTCTCGAGCACGTAGTGGCGGTCTGCCACCCGGGTTAACGCTTTCACGTCCTTGTCGATGACGAGGATCGACAGCCCTTGCGCCTTGAGCTCGCCGATCGAGCGATAGATCTCGGCGCGGATCCGCGGCGCGAGGCCCTCGGTCGCCTCGTCGAGGATCAGCAGGCGCGGGTTGGTCATGAGGGCGCGCGCGATGGCGAGCATCTGCTGCTCGCCGCCCGAGAGCTGGTTGCCGTAGTTGCCTTGGCGGGCTTCGAGGTGCGGAAAGAGCCTGAACACGCCCTCGAGCGTCCATGGCCCGGGTCTCGCCGTGGCGACCAGGTTCTCGCGCACCGTCAGATTCGGGAACACCTGCCGTCCCTCGGGCACCAGCCCTATTCCCTTTTGCGCGACGCGGTAGGAGGGCAGGCGGTGGATAGCGTCGCCATCGAACGAAATGGTGCCCGACTTCGGCGGTGTGATGCCCATGATCGAGCGCACAGTGGTGCTCTTGCCCATGCCGTTGCGGCCCAGGAGCGATACCACCTCGCCTTTGCCGATGCGCAGGTCGATGCCGAACAGAACCTGACTGCGGCCGTAGGAGGTCTCGAGGCTGCGGATCTCGAGCATCATTCCTCCCCCAGGTAGGCTTTGCGCACTTCTTCGTTCGCTCTTATCTGCTCGGGCTCGCCGGTCGCGATGACCCGGCCGTAGACCAGCACCGAGATGCGGTCGGCGAGGCGGAACACGGCGTCCATGTCGTGCTCGACCAGGATGATGGTCTTGGCCTGCTTGAGCCGCGCGAGCAGCTCGATCATGCGCTGCGATTCCTCGACACCCATGCCGGCCATCGGCTCGTCGAGCAGCAGCAGACGCGGATCGCCGGCCAGCGCCATGGCGATCTCGAGCTGGCGCTGCTCGCCGTGGCTGAGGTTGGCCGCCGGCGTGTTGGCGCGTTCGGCGAGCCCGACCTCTTCGAGGCCGTGTTGTGCGGGCTCGCGCAGACTCTGGTCGCGGCGGACGTCGGCGAGGAAGCGGAAGGAATGGCCGGCGTGGGCCTGGACGGCCAGCGCCACGTTGTCGAGCGCCGAAAACCCGCGGAACACGGAGGTGATCTGGAAGGACCGCGCCAGCCCGCGCTGCGAGCGCGCCGGCGCGGGCAGGGCCGTCACGTCCTCGCCGGCGAAGCGGATGACCCCGGCGTCGGGACGCAGGTTGCCGGCGAGCTGGCTGATGAAGGTGGTCTTGCCGGCGCCGTTCGGGCCGATCACCGCGTGCGTCTCG
>DATADT010000329.1:0-1775 GCA_036258355.1 Burkholderiales bacterium | reverse complement strand
GCGCAGCGGCTGCTCGCGGCGCAGGAGCGCAGGATCGGCCTCCCGGGCGCCAACCGCGACATGACGCGCCTCGTCGGCTACCCGGCGTGCCGCGCGCTGCTCGCCTTCGCCCGGCGCGATTTCCGGACCGCCGAGGCGCTGCTGCGTTCGCTGCCCCCGGTGGCGCACCGCATCGGCGGCAGCCACGCCCAGCGCGACGTGCTGCAGCTTACCCGCGCCGCGGCGCTAGCGCGGCGCTCGACTACTCGCACAGGAGAAACGAATGTCTTCCCTCTACCGCGACGCTTTGCCGCAGCTTAACGGCGGCTTTTTCGTCACCGACGGCGGGATCGAGACCACCCTGATCTTTCACCAGGGGCTCGAGCTGCCGGACTTCGCCGCCTTCGATCTTTTCAGGCGGCCGGGCGGCGAGACGGCGCTGCGCGAGTACTTCCGTGCCTACGCGCGCATTGCCGCCCGCTACAACGCCCACCTCATCCTCGAGAGCGCGACCTGGCGTGCAAGTGCCGACTGGGCGACGCGCCTGGGCTACGGCGAGCGCGAGTTGGCGGAGGCGAACCGCCTGGCGATCGCGCTGCTCGAGCGCATCCGCGACGAGATGCGCGAGACGAGGGCGATCGCGGTGATCAGCGGCTGCGTCGGCCCGCGCGGCGACGGCTACCAGCCGGGCAACATGATGACGATCGACCAGGCGCGGCGCTACCACGGCGCCCAAGTCGACACGTTCGCCGGCACCGCCGCCGACATGGTGAGCGCGATAACGATGAACTACGTCGAGGAAGCGATCGGCATCGCGCTCGCGGCCCAGGACGCCCGAATGCCAGTGGCCATCTCGTTCACCGTCGAAACTGACGGCAGGCTCGCCACCGGGCAGCCGCTCGCCGACGCGATCGGCCAGGTGGACGCCGCGACCGGCTCGTATCCGGCCTACTACATGCTGAATTGCGCGCACCCGGAGCACTTCGACTCGGTGCTCGAGCCGGACGCGTCCTGGACTGCAAGGGTTCGGGGGCTGCGCGCTAACGCCTCGCGCAAGAGCCACGCCGAGCTGAACGAATCGCCCGAGCTGGACATGGGCGATCCGGCAGAGCTCGGCCGCCAGTACGCCGAGCTCAAGCAGCGCCGGCTGCCGCGCCTGAACGTCCTGGGCGGCTGCTGCGGGACCGACCACCGCCACGTCGAGAGCATCGCGGCGGCCTGCGCGCCGCTCTTTCGCCATGCCTTGCGTTGAGGTCTGCGGCAGCCGCGTCGAGTACCTCGACGTAGGAAGCGGCGATCCGGTCGTGCTGCTGCACAGCTCGGCGTCGTCCGCCGCGCAGTGGCGGGCGCTTGCCGGGCAGCTGAGCGAGCGCTACCGTGTGCTTGCGCCAGACCTGTTCGGCTACGGCGCGAGCGCGCGCTGGCCGGGGCACGGCACCTTCACGCTGGCGCACGAAGCCGAAATCGTGCATGCGCTGCTCGACCGGGCCGGCGCACAGGCCCACCTCGTCGGGCATTCCTACGGCGGGGCGGTCGCGCTGCACGCCGCGCGCACGCGGGGCGGTCGCTTCCGTAGCCTTGTCTTGATCGAGCCGGTGGCGTTCTACCTTCTCGCCGACCGGGCGGAGATCGCCGCCGTGGCGGACGGGGTTCGGCGGGCCGTGGCGAGCGGCGACTACATGGGCGGCTGCCGCCACTTCTACGAGTACTGGAGCGGCCCCGGAAGCTGGGACGCCGTTCCGCCGGCCAAGCGCGAGGCGATGGCGCCGCTGATGGCGAAGGTCGCGATCGAGTTC
>DATADT010000328.1:0-2473 GCA_036258355.1 Burkholderiales bacterium | reverse complement strand
TGCCGGTTACTACGAGGAGGCGCGCGCCTGGCGGGAATGGCTGGTGCGCACGGTTGCCGGCAGCCCCGAGCAGATGCAGATCATGTACGGCATTGCCGGCGAGCGCCGCCTGCCGGAGCTCGAGATCCCGTGGCTCGCCGGCTACGAGAATTCCAGGCCGGTGCGCATAGGAAACGCAGCCTCGGGGCAGCGGCAGCTCGATGTCTACGGCGAGCTCATCGACACCCTGTACCAGGGCTGCAGAGGCGGGCTTGCCGGCGATGACATCGCGTGGGGCCTGCAGCGCGCGCTGCTCGGGCACCTCGAGAAGGTGTGGATGGAGCCCGATACGAGCATCTGGGAGATGCGATCGGCGCCGCGGCACTTCACCTACTCCAAGGTCATGGCGTGGGTGGCGTTCGACCGCGCGGTGAAGATGGTAGAGGGGTTCGGCGTGCCCGGCCCGGTCGAGCGCTGGCGCGAGCTGCGCAGCCGCATCCACCGCGACGTGTGCGAGCAGGGCTTCAGCCGCAAGCGCAACGCTTTCGTGCAGAGCTACGGCTCGGAGGATCTCGACGCGAGCCTGCTGCTCATACCTATCACCGGTTTTCTAGAAGCCGAAGACCCCAGAGTGGTCTCTACGACCGAAGCCATCCGCCGCGACCTTACCGTGGACGGCCTGGTGCTGCGCTACCGGACCGACGATGCACCCGACGGTCTGCCGCCGGGCGAGGGCGTATTCCTCGCGTGCAGCTTCTGGCTCGCGGACAACCTGTGCATGCAGGGGCGGTGGGACGAGGCGCACGAGCTCTTCGAGCGCCTGCTCGACCTCACGAACGGCGTAGGGCTGCTCGCCGAAGAGTACGACCCGGTGGCGCGGCGCCAGCTCGGGAACTTCCCACAGGCCTTCTCGCACGTCGCGCTCGTCAACACCGCGATGAACCTCGGCGAGCGCGAGAAGCCGGCGGAGCAGCGCGCCGAGAAGAAAGCTGCCTGAAACTGCTAACATCCGCGGCCGGAGGTCGGCCAATGAAAAGCCTGTCGGCAGTGCTGCTCGCGCTCGCTTTCGCTTTCCCCGTTGCAGCGCAATTCCCCGATCGTCCGGTGACGCTTCTGAACGGCTACCCCGCCGGCGGCAACGTCGACATCGTTTCGCGCCAGCTCGCGGAGGGAATGAAGGCGAAGTTTCCCAAAGGCCTTGTAATCGTCTACAAGCCCGGCGCGGCGGGAGCGGTTGCGGTGACCGAGCTCGTTCGCAGCCAGCCCGACGGCTACACGATCATTCTTACCCCGCATTCAGCGCTCGTTATCGCAGCGCAGGTGCAGGAGCTCGCGTACAAGACGCCCGACGACTACGAGCCCTTCGCCAACGTGGTGTCGTACTACCCGATGCTCGCGGTGCGCACCGAGTCGCCGCACAAGACGCTCCAGGACCTCGTCGCCTACGCCAAGGCGAATCCGGGCAAGGTGAGCGTCGGCTCGCCGGGCGAGGGCACTTCCAGCCATCTTAATCTTGAAGAGCTCATGATCAAGGCCGACGTCAAGATGACGCATACGCCTTTCAAGGGCTGGGGCCAGTCGAGCCCCGCGCTCCTCGGCGGCCACATCGACGCGGTGGTTGCGCAGCCGGCGGAGCTCAAGGGGCAAGTCGAAGGCAAGCGCATGCGGGTGCTCGCGGCGTTCCAGCCGAAGCGCCATCCCGTGTTTCCCGACGTCCCCACCGCCAAGGAGGCGGGCTACGACGTGGCGAACGGCGTCTGGTTCCTGCTGATGGCGCCGAAGGGAACGCCGGCGCCGGTGCTTGGCTATTTGCAGGCTGCGGCGAAGGAAGCGGTCGAGGACTCGAAATTCGTGAACGCGATGGCCGACAAAGGGATCGACGCCGATTACCGGCCGGGCAACGTGCTGCGCGCCGATCTGTGGCGGGAGTACAAGGCGCACACCGACATCCTGCGCCGCATCGGCATGATCAAGAAGTAGGCCCTGTCTTGTACTAGAGGGAAGGTCTGAAGAAGTCGTCCCCGCGAAGGCGGGGACGACCATTCAGCTTTTTCAGAGTTTCCCTAGCCGCGGCCGCGGAAACCGCTGCCGCCACCGCCGCCTTGGCTGCGGAAACCGCCGCCGTTGCCGAAGTGGCTACCCGACGGCTGTTGACCCCATGTTTTGTGGACCACTGCAGGATGTCCGCGCGGTTCGTGCCGCGGCTGCGCGTGGAATTGGCGCGGCTGGGCATTGTGGGAACGCGGCTGCGCGTGGGGCGGGCGCACTACATCGCGCTTGTGGTGCGAGAAGCCGCTGGCGGCCGGCATATGGTGCGGCTGAATGATCGGCTTGCGGTGAGCTTCCGGCACGGGGACGTAGGGTTTCACGACCACATGCTTATGCGGGTGCCACTTGCCCGGGACAACATTGTGGTGCTGGACATGGACCGGCTTGTGCACGATTTGCACGTGGCGGTGATGCCAGTCGGGCTTGGTGTAGAAAAAGCCGTGGG
>DATADT010000327.1:0-2637 GCA_036258355.1 Burkholderiales bacterium | reverse complement strand
GTGCCTGAGGCCCGGATGGCGCTTAGTGTCCCCCTGACCGACGACGGCATCGCCGCCGAGGCGCCGGGGCAGTCGTTCGAAAACCAGCCCGGCCAGCCCCCCGCCGAAAGCCGGGCGGCGCGCTACGGCGAAGCCGTTCGCAGCGGCGCCTGCGTGCTGAGCGTCTTCACCCGCTCGGAAGAGGAGAAGCAGCACGTCGAGCAACTGCTTCTCCGATACCGGGCGCACCAAACGACGACCCCTCCCTGACAGGGAATCTGCATACCGGCTTTACTGTTTACTGGGCATGCTGCGTGCAGCCGCCGTTGTTACTGTCTTTCTGATGGCCGGCTGCGCGCTCTTTCCGATCAAGGAATCGGACTGTGTGGGCATCGACTGGCGCAAACGCGGTTACAACGACGGCTACGCCGGCCACCCGCAGCAGTTCCTGCGTCTGCAGCAGGAATGCCGTCGTTTCGGCGTCGAGGTCAACGAGGCCGAATACTTCGCGGGCTGGAAAGACGGCTATGACGAGTGGTACCGGCTGATCGGTTCGATGGACGGCATGAGCAACATGCGCCGATGACTCGATTCTGCGCAATTCTTGCGCTCGCGCTGCTGGCAGGCTGCGCCGCGTTCGATCTCTCCGAGGCGGATTGCCGCGGCACGAACTGGCAGGCGCGCGGCTACAGCGACGGCTTCGGCGGCCACCCGCCGCAAGATCTTCGGCTACGCGCCGCGTGCAGCCGCTTCGGAGTCTCCGCGGATGCGGACCGCTACCTCGCCGGCTGGCGCGAGGGCCACGAGGAGTGGTACCGCATTCACGGCTCGGTCGACATGGACTAGGTCGGCGTGGCGTTCTTGTCGCCGAGCGCATCCTCGACGTAAACATCCCCACCGCCACCATGACCGCCGCGGCCGTCCCCCTGGGTTCTATTTCAATCTAACCGGTCTACCAGTCCGGCTGGACTTGAGCGCCGCCTCGGCGAGCACCAGCACCTGGCGACTGTCTTCGGGGCCGACCTCGACGGGTTTGCGCGTCTCCACGCTGCGGATAAAGGACGAGAGCTCCGCCGCGTAGGCGGCGGCGTAGCGGGTCTGGAAGTTCGGCCAGGGGTTGTCGGCGCACGTTGCTTCGGCGCCGAAGTGCTCGACGCTCGTCGGCGTCAGGTTCGCCGCGCGCAGCATCCCTTTCGCGCCGAACGCCTCGATGCGCTGGTCGTACCCGTAAGCCGTGCGCCGAGTGTTGTTGATGTGGCACATCTTGCCGCTCGCGGTGCGCAGCAGCAGCATCGCAGTGTCGATGTCGTTGCCTTCGGTGCGCACCCGCGGCTCGACCAGCACCGCACCCCAGGCGAACACTTCGACCGGCTCCTCGCCGAGCAGCCAGCGCGCCATGTCGAAGTCGTGGATGGTGAAGTCGAGGAACAGTCCGCCCGAGGTTGCGAGGAAGCGCAAGTCGGGCAGGCCCGGGTCGCGGTTCGTGATGATCACCTGCTCGAGCTTGCCGATCGCGCCCGCGTCCAGACGCTTCTTCAGGCTGCGGAAGCTCGGATCGAAGCGCCGGTTGAAGCCTACGAACATCGGCACACGCGCCTTTTTGACCTCTCTAATACACAAGTCCACTTTCCGTAGCGTCAGATCCACCGGCTTTTCGCAGAAGATCGCCTTCCCGGCGCGCGCCGCCGCGATCGAAAGGTCGGCGTGGCTCCCGGTGGACGAAGCGATCAGGACGGCATCGACTTTCGGATCGGAGAAAACCTCGTCCACGCCGGCCTGCCTTGCGCCGAGCGGCTCCGCGAGCGCGCGCGCCGCGTCCGGCTTGGTGTCCGCGACGTAGAGAAGCTTCGCGTCGCTGCGCTGCGCGAGGTTCTCCGCGTGCATGCGCCCAATGCGTCCGGCGCCGAAGAGAGCGAAGTTAAGCAAGCTTGACGGGCCGCTTCTTCTTGTGCGACTGCAGGGCCGCCTCCGCCAGCACCAGCGCCTGGCGGCCGTCCCTTGCGCCCACCGGCATCGGCGTTTGCCGTTGCAAGGCAAGGACGAAAGCGGCCATCTCGGCGCGATAGGCCTCCGCGTAGCGCTCGAGGAAGAACTCGAGCGGCCGGTCGGCGAGCGTGCCGCGCCCGCCGAAATGCTCGACCGTGGTCTCGCCGATGTTCTCGGCACGCAGCATGCCCTTCGAGCCAAGCGCTTCGATGCGCTGGTCGTAGCCGTAGGCGGCGCGGCGGGAGTTGTTGATGTGGCACATCTTGTCCGAGGCGGTGCGAAGAAGCACCATTGCCGAGTCGATGTCGCCGGCCGCGCCGATCTTGCGGTCCACCAAGCATTCGCCCATGGCGAACACCTCGACCGGTTCCTCGCCCAGCAGCCAGCGCGCCATGTCGAAGTCGTGGATCGTCATGTCGCGGAACATGCCGCCCGAGACCTTGATGTAAGAAAGCGGCGGTGGCCCCGGGTCCCGGCTGGAGATCACCACCTGCTCGACCGCGCCGATCTCGCCGGCGTCGAGGCGAGCCTTGAGCGCGCTGAAGCTCGGGTCGAAGCGGCGGTTGAAGCCCACGAACATCGGCACGCCCGCCTTCTCGATTTCCTCAAGACAGGAATCCACTTTGGAGAGCGAAAGATCGATCGGCTTCTCACAGAAGATCGCCTTGCCGG
>DATADT010000326.1:0-1590 GCA_036258355.1 Burkholderiales bacterium | reverse complement strand
GCGAGATCGGCCTGGGTGGTGAAGCTGTCGGCGTAGAACTCGTCCTCGGGCAGCCCGCACAGCGTGGTGAAGTCGCGCTTCGCCGAGTCCACCATCACCGGCACGCCGCAGGCGTACACCTGGTAGGGCGAAAGGTCGGGCAGGTCCTCCATGACCGCGCGGTGCACGAACCCGGTACGGCCCGTCCACGCGTCCTCCGGGCGAGCCTCGGAAATCACGGGGAGGTAACGGAAATGCGCATGCTCGCGCGCCCACTTTTCGGGCTGCGCGTTGAGGTAGAGGTCCTTCGGCCGGCGGCAGCCCCAGTAGAGCGTCATCGGCCGCGTCACGCCGCGGTGGAACGCGCTCTCGATGATCGACTTGATCGGCGCGAAGCCCGTGCCGCTTGCGACGAAGACGACCGGCTTCGCGCTGTCGTCGCGCAAAAAGAAGCTGCCGAGCGGACCCTCGAGCCGCAGGATTTCGCGCTCCTTCATCTTGGTGAACACGTGGTCGGTGAAGCTGCCGCCGGCGACGTGCCGGACGTGCAGCTCGATGAGCTCGTCGGCGTGCGGCGCGTTGGCCATCGAGAAGCTGCGCCGCTCGCCGCCCTTCAGCAGGAAGTCGATGTACTGTCCGGCGAGGAACTGCAGCCGCTCGTTCGCCGGCAGCTTGAGCCGCACGATCATCACGTCGTCGGCCACTTTTTCGAGCTGCTGCACCCTGCACGGCAGCAGGCGCACGGCGATGTCCTTCGCCGCGCCGATGGTGCGGCATTCGATCACCAGGTCGCCGAGCGGCTTCGCCTGGCAGAAAAGCGCCTTGCCGTGCGCACGCTCCATCTCGGTCAGCACGCGCGCGTGGTAATGGCCGTAGTCGACGGACCCGGCGATGATCTTTCCCTTGCACGAGCCGCAGGCGCCGTTCTTGCATCCGTAGGGCAGCATCACCCCCTGGCGCAGCGCTGCGGCGAGCACCGACTCGCCTTCCTGCGCCTCGAAGCCCTGGCCGCTCGGCTGAACCGTAACTTTGTGCATCGCTAGAATAAGCGCATGGAGTCTACCAAGCTCTTGGTCCTCACCAACCTGCCCGATCGCGCGGTGGCAGAGAAGCTCGCCGACATGCTGATCGCCGAGCAGCTTGCCGCCTGCGTCAACATCCTCGCGCCGTGCCGCTCGGTTTACCGCTGGAAGGGCACGGTCCAGCACGACGAGGAGCACCCGATGCTCATCAAGACCACGCAGGCGCGCTACGCGGCGCTCGAGCAGGCGCTGCGCGCCGGGCATCCTTACGAACTTCCCGAGATCATCGCAGTCCCAATCGAGCATGGCCTGCCCGCCTATCTCGACTGGGTGGCCGCGGAGACCACAAAGACGTGAAGCCAACGGCGTGAAGCGCTTTATCGCATTCCTGGTGCTGCTCGCTGCCGCCGCTCCGGCGGTGGCGCAGCTCTTCAGCAAATCCCAGGAATTGCTCGAGCCCGAGAAGGCGTTCCGCTTCAGCGCGCGGGCGCTCGAGGGCGCGGTCGAGGTCCAGTTCGCGATCGCCGACGGCTATTACATGTATCGCGACAAGTTCCGTTTCGCGGCCGCGGGCAATCCGGCGGTGCGG
>DATADT010000325.1:0-5080 GCA_036258355.1 Burkholderiales bacterium | reverse complement strand
CCGGCCGGCGCGAGGGGATGGCGCGGCTGCGCATGCTCGACGGCATCTCGGGGTTTCCCCGGCGCAGCGAGTCGCGCTACGACACCTTCGGCACCGCGCATTCGAGCACGTCGATCTCGGCCGCCCTGGGCATGGCGGTGGCCGCCAAGATGAAAGGCGAAAAGCGGCGCTGCATCGCGGTCATCGGCGACGGCGCGATGTCGGCCGGCATGGCCTACGAGGCGATGAACAACGCGGGCGCCATGCACGTGGACCTGCTCGTGATCCTGAACGACAACGAGATGTCCATCTCGCCCCCGGTCGGCGCGCTCACCAACTACCTCGCCAGGCTGCTTTCCGGGCGCCTCTACTCGACCGCGCGGCGCGCGAGCGAGCATCTGCTGAAGCGCGTCGGCGTATGGGAGCTCGCGCGGCGCACCGAGGAGCACGTCAAAGGCATGGTGACGCCGTCGACGCTGTTCGAGGAGTTCGGCTTCAACTACATCGGGCCGATCGACGGCCACGACCTCGACGCCCTCATCCCGACGCTGACCAACATCAAGAAGCTGAGCGGGCCGCAGTTCCTCCACATCATCACCCGCAAGGGCCAAGGCTACAAGCTCGCCGAGGAAGACCCGATTGCCTATCACGGGCCGAGCAAATTCGATCCCGCCGAGGGCCTGAAGAAGGCGGCGGGCGCCAAACCCACCTACTCCCAGGTTTTCGGCGACTGGCTGTGCGACATGGCGGCGCGCGATCCGCGCCTCGTCGCGATCACGCCGGCGATGCGCGAAGGCTCGGGCATGGTGGCCTATTCCGAGCGCTTTCCGGAGCGCTACTTCGACGTAGGCATCGCCGAGCAGCACGCCGTCACCTTCGCCGCCGGGCTCGCGTGCGAGGGCATGAAGCCGGTGGTCGCCATCTACTCCACGTTCCTGCAGCGCGGGTACGACCAGCTGATCCACGATGTCGCGATCCAGAACCTGCCAGTGCTCTTCGCACTCGACCGCGGCGGCCTGGTCGGCGGCGACGGCGCCACGCACAACGGCGCATTCGACTACGCGTACCTGCGCACCGTGCCCAATCTGACCGTGATGGCGCCCTCCGATGCCGCGGAGTGCCGCGACATGCTTTTCACCGGCTTCAATCTCAACGGGCCGGCCGCGGTGCGCTACCCGCGCGGCGCCGCGCTCGGCGAGGCGCCGCGCGAGATGAATGCCATTTCGGTCGGCAAGGCGCAGACCAGGCGCGCCGGCAGGCGCGTCGCGATCCTCGCCTTCGGCTCGATGCTCAAGCCCGCGCTCGAGGCGGGAGAGGTGCTCGACGCCACGGTAGTGAACATGCGCTTCGTCAAGCCTCTCGACGCCGACATTGTTCGCGAGCTCGCGCGGACTCACGAGCTTCTGGTCACGGTCGAGGAACACCAGATCATGGGCGGGGCCGGGTCCGCGGTCTGCGAGCTCCTCGCGAACGAGAAAAGGCGCATTCTGGTCCTCGGCCTGCCCGATCGCTTCATCGACCACGGCGACCCCGGCAGGCTGCTTGCTTCGGTCGGCTTGGACGCCGAAGGCATCCGGAAATCGATTACGGCCGTAATGTCCGAGTAAATTACTCGGATGTTAAAATCGACCTCATGAAAGCACGCGACCTGCACAACATTCCCGACGTCCAGTCCACCCCGGATTCGCGCAAGCTCGCCATCGACAAGGTGGGCATCAAGGCGATCCGCCATCCCATGCGAATCCAGGAACGCGCCGGTGGCGTCCAGCACACCGTGGCTACGTTCAACATGTACGTCTGCCTGCCGCACCACTTCAAGGGCACGCATATGTCACGCTTCGTCGAGATCCTGGAAGAGCACGAGCGCGAGATCACGGTCGACACCTTCCAGGTCATGCTGCGCGAGATGGTGGAAAAGCTCGAGTCGGAGGAAGGGCATATCGAGATGTCCTTCCCGTACTTCATCGAGAAAAGCGCGCCGGTGTCCGGGGTGAAAAGCCTCATGGACTACGAGGTCACCTTCATGGGCGAGGTCAGGAAGGGCAAGCCGAGCTTCACCATGAGGGTGGTGGTGCCGGTGACGAGCCTGTGCCCGTGCTCGAAGAAGATCTCCGAGCGCGGCGCGCACAACCAGCGCTCCCACGTCACGGTCACCACGCGCACCAACGAGTTCGTCTGGATCGAGGAGATCGTCGAGATCGTGGAGAAGCAGGGCTCGAGCGAGCTCTACGGCCTGCTCAAGCGCCCCGACGAAAAGTTCGTCACCGAGCGCGCCTACGACAACCCGAAGTTCGTCGAGGACATGGTGCGCGACGTCGCCGCGGTGCTCAACCTGGACGAGCGCATCGATGCCTACGTGGTCGAGTCGGAGAACTTCGAGTCGATTCACAACCACAGCGCGTACGCTCTAATCGAGAGGAACAAACGCGCGCGCTAGCGGGTTTTCTTCTTCTCATGCTCGGGCTCACGGCTGACGGTCAGGACTACGCGAGCCAGCGAGCGCGGATGGTGGCGGAAGTGGAGGCGATGTACGCGGAGACCCGCTCGGAAACGGGTCTGCCCGCCATGTCGCCGGCGGTGCGCAGGGCCCTTGGAAAGGTGGAGCGCCATCGCCTCGTGCCGCCCGGCGAAGCGTCCCGCGCGTACCGCAACCACCCGCTGCCAATCGGCGCCGGCCAGACGATCTCGCAGCCCTACATCGTCGCGCTCTCGACCGATCTGCTGCAGCCGAGGCCGTCTGACGTGGTCCTCGAGATCGGGACGGGCTCGGGCTACCAGGCCGCGGTGCTGGCGGAGATTGTCGCCAAGGTCTACACGATCGAAATCATTCCCTCGTTGGGAAACGAGGCGCGCAGGCGCCTGGAGGAGCTCGGCTACGGCAATGTAGAGGTAAGGATTGGAGATGGATACGCCGGCTGGCCGGAGAAAGCGCCCTTCGACGGTATCGTGGTCACCGCGGCGGCGCCGCGCGTGCCGCAGGCGCTCGTCGACCAGCTCAAGCCCGGCGGCCGCATGGTGATCCCGGTAGGCGGCACGGGCGACATCCAGTTCCTCAAGCTCCTGACGAAGCGCGCGGACGGCGGGGTGGAGGAGAAGAAGGTCTTGCCGGTTCGCTTCGTGCCCCTGGTGCCAGGGAAGTGAAAAATCGGGGTCAGACCCCAACCGAGAGAATCGGGGTCTGACCCCAACTAGAACCGGCGGATGAGCACCATGGTGTGCCCGTCGCGCTGCATCTCGACCCGGTTGAGGAAGCTCATGCCGAGGAGCGCGATGTCCAGGCCGTGCTCGAGGACCACGCCGTCCACGCCGGAGATCTCGATCCCGCCGAGCCGCACGCTGTCCAACCTTACCCGGTACGTCGGCACCATGCCGCCGGCCGTGCTGCTCATGCCGCGCTGGCCCTTGCGGTAGTCGATGCCGAGCCGTACCGCCTCCGCCGCCGACAGAGCCACCACCGTCGCGCCGGTGTCGACCAGGAAGCGCACCGGATTGCCGTTGATCGCGCCTTCGGTGATGAAGTGCCCGCGCGAGTCGGCGGCGAGGGTCACGCTCTGCCGGTCGGCCGCCGGAGCGGCGGCCCGGTAATGCTGTCCGATCTTCAGCACGCGCCGCTTGCCGTCGATCTCCACCGTGGCTTCGCCCCGCTCGACCGATATCACGGTGATGCCGTTCCACTTCTGTCCGACCTTCACGGCCTTGGGATCGCCGCCGTCGACCGCGAGCACCGCGGCCTTGTCGCCGATGAGGCCGATCAGGGCGATATCGGCCGCGTCCACTGCTGTGGACAAAACGGCGAGGAAAAGCAAAATAGCGGTCCGCATGAAGGCTGTCGGCATTTTTAGAGCCGCCCGTACCGAAGGTCCAGGGTATTTTGCCACTTACCTCGAGCGCCGCTCGATTCCGTGGCAGCTCGTCGCGCTCGACGAAGGTGAAAAAGTTCCTGCGGACCCGCGTGCCTACTCGGGCCTCGCGGTCATGGGCGGGCCGATGAGCGCGAATGACGACCTGCCGTGGATTGCGCCACTCCTCGAGCTGCTGCGCAATGCGGTGCGGCGCGACGTGCCGGTGATCGGTCACTGCCTCGGCGGCCAGCTCATGTCGCGCGCCTTCGGCGGCGCGGTGCGCTTGAGCCCGGTGCGCGAGATCGGCTGGGGCGAGGTGCGCGTCGCCGACAACGGCGTGGCGCGCGAGTGGCTGGGAGAGCTGCAGGCGTTCGAGACGTTCCAGTGGCACGGCGAGACCTTCAGCATCCCGCCGGGCGCGACGCGCGTTCTCGAGGGAGAGCATTGCATCAACCAGGCTTTCGCGCTCGGGCGCCACTTCGCGATGCAATGCCACGTCGAGATGACGCCGGAGCTGGTGCGCACCTGGGTCAGCACCGGGGGCGAGGAAATCCGCAGCCACCGGAAAAGTCCGGCGGTGCAGCCGCCTGCCGAGATCGAGAAGGAGCTCGAGCCGCGCCTGGATCGCCTGCACCAGGTGGCCGATCGAATCTACGACCGCTGGAGCGAGGGCCTAGCTAGGGGGTAACCGGGGAGTGGAACTCCCCTGTTCCTCAGTCGCGGAAGTTGACGTACTGCACGGGGAGATCGGTCACCGATTTCCTCACCAGCTGGATCGCAGCCTGAAGGTCGTCCTTCTTTGCACCTGAAATCCGCACCGCGTCGCCCTGAATCGAGGCGGCGACCTTGAGCTTCGAATCCTTGATGAGCTTCTGGATCTGCTTCGCCTTCTCCTGGGGCACGCCGACCTTCACGCTCACCGGGCGCTTCACCTTGTCGCCCGAGATCTTCTCGATCGTCCCGGGCTCGAGCGCGCGCACGTCGACGTTGCGCTTGGCAAGGCGCACGCGCAGCACGTCGAACACCTGGCCGAGCTTGAACTCGTCGTCGGCGTAGACAATGAGCGCGAGGGACGCTTGCCTCATTTCTTCTACTACGCGGGCATCGGACCCCTTGAAGTCGAAGCGGTTGGAGATCTCCTTGTTGGTCTGCTCGACCGCGTTCTTCACTTCCTGCTCGTTCACCTGCGAGACGATGTCGAACGAGGGCATCTACTGGGCTTTCACTCCCGCGGCGCGCATCACCTCGCCGAGCACGGT
>DATADT010000324.1:0-5077 GCA_036258355.1 Burkholderiales bacterium | reverse complement strand
TTGAACTGCTGCCAGATCTTGTCCGAGTCGTCGCGCGTGATGCCGCGCACCCCAAGCTCGCCTGCGACCACGAGGTTGACCTGCGCGAGATACTCGAGGTGATAGAGCGCCGCCAGGCATTCGTGGATATCTTTGCCTGTGGCGCGCACGCCGATCCCGGGCTCGTGCACGAGCGAAGAGGGATCGAAAACAACCACGGACTCCATGTGAGTAAGCGGCTTTAGCTCGTAACCGGCGATTGCCGCCGCCATCGCGGTAGGCGGTGCGGCGAAGATGCACGCGCGGCGCGCGGGATTTTCCTGGTAAAGCGCGAGATCCGTGGCAAGGGTGACGGGCGGCGCGCCGCGGCCCTCGGCCACGCGCCCTGCGGCGTCGCACACAAGTATGTCGTCCGCGATGATGGTGCGTGGCAGGCACTGTTTTGAAAAACGCGGCGTGACGAGCACGCAATCGCCGCCTTCCGCGCGCAAGCTCAGATGACCGCACAGGTCGATTATCCGGTGATGCGCAAGTACCCTGCAGGCTGAGGCGAGCTGCTCCTTGATGCTTGATGCGGACACTGATAGTTTGGGTTGGAGGATAAGACCATGATAGCCAAAGCACTGCTCGCCGCGCTGCTTGCGGCGATACCGTTTCTCACCCAGGCACAGGAGGCGTATCCGAGCAAGCCGGTCACGATAGTCGTGCCTTATCCGCCGGCGGGGCAGGCGGACCTCGCGGCGCGGCCGCTCGCGAGCGCGCTGCAGGGGATCCTCAAGCAGCCGTTCGTGGTGATGAATCGCCCAGGCGCCGCCGGCGCCGTCGGCAACCGCGCGGTGGCGACTGCGGAGAAGGACGGCTACACCATCTTGGTGACACTGGTGTCGATCACCACCATTCCCGAGGTGGAGAAGATGTTCGGCCGCCCGCAGTCCTACAGCATGGACCAGTTCGCGCCGCTCGCGCTGCTAGTCGCCGACCCGCCGGTACTCGCGGTCAACGCGCAGCAGCCGTGGAAGTCGGTGAAGGAGCTGGTGGAGGACGCGAAGCGACGCCCGGACGACATCGTCTATTCGCACTCGGGGCTCTACGGCCCGTCGCACCTGCCGATGGAGATGTTCCTGCACGCCGCCGGAATCAAGATGCGCGGGCTCAGCGCCGTGGGCGGCGGTCCCACCATGGCGCTAGTCCTTGGCGGCAGCTCGGCGATGTGGGCGTCGCCGCCAGCGATGGCGGTGGCGCAGGTCTCGTCGGGCAAGATGCGCCTGCTCGCCTCGTTCGGGGCCAAGCGCTTGGCCGCTTTCCCGGAGGTGCCGACGCTCAAGGAACTCGGCTACGACGTGGAGTTCTACGTCTGGTCGGGGGCGTTCGCGCCGGCCGGCACGCCGCCCGCGGTGCTCGCCACGCTGCGCGATGCGATCCGCAAGGCGGTGGCCACGCCCGAGGTCACCGGCACGATGGAGAAGCTGCGCTCGCCGGTCAGCTACCTAGACGCGCCGGAGTTCGGCAGGTTCCTCGAGCGGGACGCGGCGATGCTGCGCAAGGCCGTGCAGGCCATTGGCAAGGTGGAATAAACCCCGGGATCGCCTCGGCTGCGGTTAACAGAGATTGAGCCCAGAGTTGGATTGAGCTTGGAGTTGGGCCTGACATGGCGATGATCTTCTCGTCGAAACCCTTGAACCGACGCTCGCCCTTGGGGATCAGCTGCGGCTCGAACGAGCCCTCTCGATCACGCGGAATCGCCAGATTCAACGGGCCCGTGTCGGTCAGTGCGGTCTTTCGGCTCGTCCCATTGCGGTGGTTCGACTGATCAGCGGGCGGCTCTTCGCGCTTCGCATAGCCCAAGTGGTGCGTCAGCTCCGCTCCCAGCGCGCGCTCAACGATCGCCTTCTTCAACCCCTGAAACATCGCCTCGAACTGCTCCGGGGTCATCGGCCCCTTCACGCGCGAGCGCAACTAGGCGGCCGATCTTCGCGGTGAAGGCGCCGACGTATCCGCCCACCATGGCGTACAGCGCGAGCCTGGACCAGATCTCGGCTTTGGCGCCGCCCAGAGCGAAAACGCCCACAGGCCGACCGGAACCACGACCAGCATCGGATGAGCCGGCTGCTTAAAGCTGCTTGCTGGGGTTTGCATCCGGCGGCTCCGTCAGCGGTGGATTCCCACCCTCGTTCTTCCAGCGGTGCTCGGCGTCACGGTCCGGCTCGGGCCGAGGGCCGGGCGACTTCACGGGTTCCCAGCCCCAGCCGTTCAGCCAAAGTTGTTTCACTTGCGCTCTCACGGATTACCTGAGCCGCATGTCGTTCTTGACCGAGGTCACGCCCTTCACCGCACGGGCGACCTCGACCGCCTTGGCCTGGCTGGCAGCGTTATCCACGAAGCCGCTCAGCTGCACCACGCCCTTGTAGGTCTCGACGTTGATCTGGCTGACCTTGAGCGAGGGCTCGTTCAGGATCCCGGTCTTCACCTGCGTGGTGACCCAGGTGTCGCCCATGTAGGCGCTGGTGCTTTGCGGCGGGGACTGCGTCGCGCAACCGAGCGCCGAGACCATCGATGCGACGATGACAATTGCGGAAAAGCGTTTAAGCATGATCATGACTGTCTCCTGTGAAGCGTTGAAAATCGGGTTACCGGAACTGCGGAACTGCATGTGATTCGCTACCGCGATCACGCCTTTTACCGAGCGGGCGATCGCGACCGCCTTTTTCATGCCGGCAGTGGCATCCACGAGGCCGCTCAGCTGCACCACGTGCTTGCAGGTCTCGACATTGATTCGCGCCACCTTGAGCGAAGGCTCGTTGCGGCCTGCACCTTCGCGGTGATCCAGCTATAGGCAACCTGGTTCGGGCGATCGCGCTTGCCCTCCCCCAGCTCGAGTTGGCGCTCGATCAGCGTGCCCCATCGCCGCTTGACGGTATCGGCGAGTTGTTTGCGGCTGACTTCGGCGCGATTCGAGTTCATTCGGGCTGTGCTTGCTTAGCACGCTACGCGGCGAGTGCTGCTGCGTCTGTTCGCCAACGAACCCGGGGGCTGAAAAGGAACTTCCAGGGGAAGCTTGGGGCCGAGTGGCTGGAGCTTGCTTCTGCTCGATCAGCCTCAACGATTTCGGGAAAACGCTCCCTCTCGACGCGATTGCCCGGCAATCGTCGCCTTTCTCTCACGGCGTTTAGAACTATCGGACTTTATGCGCGCTGGCGTACGGAGGATCCGGGCCGAGAAGGGTACAAGTGATCGATTCGATCCTCCAACACACGCGAAAGAGAATCTCATGAACAACATCGTCTACATCGTTGGCGCAATCGTCATCATCGTCGCTGTCCTGGGGTTCTTCGGGCTGCGCTAAAGCGTCAAGAGGGCAAGGCCGGGCCGCGGCCCATGCGTGGCGGCTCGTGGTAAAGCTTTTGGCGGTCCGCGCGATCGCCTTGGCATAGGCCGGGAACGGCGGGAGCGACCATGCAACTAGGTGACCAGCGGGCGAGCGGCAACGTCGAGGATCGCCGGGGAATCGGCATGGTCGGGGGCGGACTGGGCGTCGGCGGAATCGTGATCGCCCTCATCGCCTACTTCCTCGGCTTCGACCCTGGCAGCGCGATCAACGTGGCCGAGCAGGTCGTCCCCCAGCGCGAAACGCGCGAGGCGCCCAAGGGCGCGCCCG
Organism: Burkholderiales bacterium; assembly: GCA_036258355.1. GTDB lineage: Bacteria > Pseudomonadota > Gammaproteobacteria > Burkholderiales > SG8-39 > SCGC-AG-212-J23. The sequence goes on along the minus strand of DATADT010000324.1, from coordinate 1,443 downwards.
CGGACGAGATGGGGCAGTTCGTCGCCAAGATCCTCGGCAGCACCGAGGAGGTCTGGGGCAAGATCTTCCAGCAGTCGGCGAGCCAGTACCGGCCCCCGACGCTGGTCCTCTATGACGGGCAAGTGCGCTCGGCCTGCGGTATGGGGCAATCGGCCATGGGCCCCTTCTACTGTCAAGGCGACGAGAAGCTCTACATCGACCTCGCGTTCTTCCGCGACCTGCAGACGCGCTTCCGCGCCCCGGGCGATTTCGCGCAGGCCTACGTGATCGCCCACGAGGTGGGTCACCACGTGCAGAAGCTCACCGGCACCTTCCAGAAGATGGAAGCGGCGCGCGGGCGCGTTTCCCAGGCTGAAACCAATCGGACTTCCGTGCGCATGGAGCTGCAGGCCGACTGCTACGCGGGCGTGTGGGGACACCACGCGGGCACCATGAAGCAGCTGGACTCCGGCGACATCGCCGAAGCGCTCAACGCCGCGACGGCGATCGGAGACGACCGCCTGCAGAAGCAGACCCAGGGCCGCGTCGTGCCCGAGTCGTTCACCCACGGCTCTTCCGACCAACGTGTGCGCTGGTTTAAGCGTGGCATGGACGCGGGCCGCCCGAAGGACTGCGACACGTTCTCGGCGAGCCCGCTTTGAGGGTCTCTTCGCTCCGGTAAACGAATCCCAACCGCCGCAGCGCCAGGAACCCATCCGCGTCCTTGGGGTCCGGAACCATGTCCTACGGCACAGGTTCGCCCTCCCATACCGGGAAGGCCGAGTACGCGTCCGGCCCAGCGAGCTCGACCCCGAAGCAGGAGAAGGAGCGCCAGGCGCAGCTTCTCGAGCGGCTCGACGCCTTGGGGTTCTCGCTTGCGCGCACGCGCTCCTATGCGATCAACGCGCGCTCGACCTGCGGCATCGAGGACATCTGGGACGAGGACGTGGAGCACTACCAGGGCACTGATGAAGCGAACCGCCACGAGCACGTGAATGGCATGTGGCGCACCAAGCCTCCGGGCAGGGGTGAGAGCGCCAATGCTAAACCACCTGCGTCAGGGCGCCATCGTCTCCCGGTTGATCTCCCAGCCGGCGTCGATCCCGCCCGGAAGCATCTGGCCGCGGTCCTCGCCCACTTCGGCGTCGATCAGGCGATTCAGCTTTTCGTTCATTGCCGCGACGAGCTCGCGGTTCGCCGCGAGGTTCTTCATCTCGTTCGGATCGGCCTCGCTCCGAGTCGGCTTCTCTGTGTCTTGAGCCGGCGCCACCCGGTCGTAGCGGTGCTCGCGCAATGGACGAGGGGCAGTACCGCTATTTCAAGGTCCGGGTGCAAGACGGCCGGCGCTTTGTTCTGCGCCATGACCCCACCACCGGGGCGTGGGAGCTGGCCGCAGCCTACGGCGGCGGACCGGGCGTGTGGCCCGGGCGCACCGCCGCGGTGCGGATCTAGCGCGTGCCGCCT
>DATADT010000323.1:0-6228 GCA_036258355.1 Burkholderiales bacterium | reverse complement strand
GTCCTTGCGCAGGCGCCAGCCCTCGTCGGCGAAGCGCCCGGTGGCGCGTGCCGTCTCGAGCGCGCGCTCGGGCTTGCCCCCGGCGCGGTCCTCGGCGGTGAAAAAGAGCGAAAAATGCCGCCCGAGCACCTCGCGCTCGGCATAGCCTTTGATGCGCTCGGCGCCCGCGTTCCAGCTCGAGATCTCGCCCTCGGGCGAGAGCATATAGATCGCGTAGTCGGTGACGCCCTGAACGAGGAAGCGAAAGCGCCGCTCGCTTTCGCGCAAGCGCGCCTCGACCGCGCGGCGCTCCGTGACGTCCTCCACCTGGGCGACGAAGCGCGTCGCGGCTCCCTCGCGGTCGACGATGCGCGCGACGCTCAGGTAGGCCCAGATCACGCCGCCGTCCTTGCGCAGGTAGCGCTTCTCGAGCTCGAGGCGCCGGGTCCCGGTGCGCAGCGCCTCCTCCAGCAGCTGCCGGCTCTCGCCGAGATCGTCGGGGTGGGTGACATCGAACACCGTTTTCTCTCGCAGCTCCGCCTCGGTGTAGCCGAGCAGCGCGAGAAGGCTCGCGTTGGCGCTGATGTAGCGGCCGCTGCGGTCGACGATCGCGATACCCTGCGGCGCCTGGTTGAATGTCGCGGCGAAGAGCTGCTCGCGCTCGCGCTCCGCGTGGCGCTCGGTCATGTCGCGCGTGACCTTGGCGTAGCCTTTCAGCGTTCCGTCCGCGTCGCGCAGCGCGGTGATCACCACTTCCGCCCAGAAGCGGCTGCCGTCCTTGCACACGCGCCAGCCTTCGCCTTCGAAGCGCCCGTCGCGCGCCGCGTCGGCGAGCGCTCGCTCGGGCTTGCCGGCGGCGCGGTCTTCGGGCGGGTAGAAAAGCGAGAAATGCCGGCCGATGATCTCGGCGGCACGATAGCCCTTGATGCGCTCGGCGCCGGCGTTCCAGCTCGCCACGCGGCCCGAGGCGTCGAGCAGGTAGATCGCATGACCGGTTACGCTCGACACCAGGACGCGGAACTGCTCGTCGGACGGGTCGGCGCCGCGCGCGATACGCTCGGCTATGCGGGTGATTTCCATGCCGCGGGCGATGATGATAATCCCGCCGGAAGGCGGGCCGCTACCTCGGTGTTCGCGCGGCAGGTGCCGCGGCCTATGTAAACTTCGCCATGCTTCCGATCTCGGCCGCCGACGTGCGCGCCGCCGCGGCGCGCCTCGCCGGGGCAATCGAGCACACCCCGTGCCTGCCGAGCCGCACGCTTTCGCAGCTCACCGGCGCGCAGGTGTTCCTCAAGTTCGAGAACCTGCAGTTCACCGCCTCGTTCAAGGAGCGCGGCGCGCTGAACAAGCTCGCGTCGCTGAGCGACGCGGAGCGCCGCCGCGGCGTGATCGCGATGAGCGCCGGGAACCACGCCCAGGCGGTCGCGTACCACGCGGCGCGGCTCGGCATTCCCGCGGTCATCGTCATGCCGAAAGGCTCGCCCAATACCAAGGTGCGCAATACCCAGGTGCACGGCGCGAAGGTGGTGCTCGAGGGGGCCAACCTGTTCGAGGCCGGCCGGCACGCGCGCGAGCTCGCGGCGCGCGACGACCTGGTGTTCGTGCACCCCTATGAAGACCCGCTCGTCATCGCCGGGCAGGGCACGGTGGGGCTCGAAATGCTCGAGGCCGTGCCCGACCTCGACGTCCTGGTCGTCCCGGTCGGCGGCGGCGGGTTGGTCTCCGGCATCGCCATCGCTGCCAAGGCGTTGCGGAAGGACGTCTCCATTTTGGGCGTCGAGACCCAGAACTACCCCTCGATGCATCAGCGCTTGCACGATCTCCCGGTCGAATGCGGCGGCGACACCATCGCCGAAGGTATCGCGGTCAAGGACGTCGGCGACACCGCGTTCCAGATCGTCAAGGCGCTCGTCGAGGAAGTGCTGGTGGTGAAGGAAGAAACCATCGAGCGCGCCGTCGCGGCGCTGATCGAGATCGAAAAAACGGTGGCCGAAGGCGCGGGCGCTGCGGCGCTCGCCGCGCTCCTCGAGAGCCCGGGGCGCTTCGCCGGCAAGCGCGTCGGGCTGCCGATCACGGGCGGCAACATCGACACGCGGGTGCTCGCCTCGGTGCTGATGCGCGGCCTGGTGCGTGACGCGCGCCTCGTGCGCCTGCGCGTCACCATGCCCGACATCTCGGGCAGCCTCGCCCGGGTCGCCGGCCTGATCGCCGAGGCCGACGGCAACATCGTCGAAGTGCAGCACCAGCGCGTGTTCGGCACGGCTTCCGTCAAGTCGACCGAGATCGAGTTCCTGATCGAGACCCGCGACCGCGCCCACACCGAGGCGCTGGTGCAATCGCTGGAAACCAACGGCCTGAAAACGACGCTCGTCTAGCGTCTTGCGCTTGCGGCGGAGGCGAGGAAGGTTATTTGAGCTTGCCCCCGATCGCTTTCGCGTGAGCGGCGAGCGCCTTCGCCTGCTCGTCGATGGCGGCGGCGAACTCGGCGGGCGAGCCTGGGTTCACAATCTGGCCGGTCGCGGTCATGCGCTCGGTGATCAATGGGTCGGACACATGTGTCTTCACGTCGCCGGCGATCTTCTCGCGCGCTGCGTCGCTCAGGCCGCTCGAGCGCGAAGCCATGATGCCGACGAGGCCGTCGAGCTGCAGCTCCGGGAACCCGGCCTCGGCGGCCGTCGGCGCCTCGACCCCGGGCGCACGCGTGCGGTTGTGGATCGCGAGCACGCGCACTTTGCCGGCTTTCTCCTGCGCCCGCACGATCGCATAAGCGGCCGAGTAGAGCTGGATGCGTCCCTCGACGAGATCGTTGAGCGCGCTCACCGTGTCCTTGTACGACACCTTCACCATGTCCAGTCCGCTCTTCTTGAAGTAAGCATTGAAGATGATGTCGTACACGTTCGTGACGGCAGTGAAGTTGAGCTTGCCCGGCTCATCGCGCACTAGAGCGAAGAGCTCGTTCAGCGACTGAACCTTGAGCGATGCGGGCACCGCGAGCGCGACAACCGTATTCGACACCCGCGCGACCGGCACGAGGTCCTTCGCGTCGTAGGGAACCTTTTCCAGCGTGTACGGATGTCCGACGAACGAGGACGCCGGGCCGTAGAGCAGCGTGTGGTCGTCGCGCGCGGAAAGCACCGCGTTGATCGCGATCACGCCGTCCGCGCCGGGCCGGTTCTCGACGACGACGGGCTGCCCCCATTGCTTGGAGAGCCGCTCCGCCAGCAGCCGGCCGGTGATGTCGGCGCCCGAGCCCGGCCCGAGCGGCAGGATGAACTTGACGGGCCGTTGCGGCCACGACTGCGCGAGCGCCGCGGGCACGGCGAGCGTCAACGAAACCAGGGCGAGAACCAGGTTCGCAAGGCTTTTCATCGTTTCCTCCTTCACTTATTGTATTCGGAGATCTCGACCAGATTGAGGTCCGGGTCGCGCACGTACACCGAACGCATCGGTCCCATCGCCCCGGTCTTCGGCACCGGGCCCTCCAGGATGGGAATGCGGCTTTTTTTCAGGTTCTCGATCACTTTGTCGAGGGGCATCGAGGCGATGAAGCAGAGGTCCAGCGTTCCCGGCGCGGCGACATGTGCGCGGGGCGTGAACTCCTTGCCCCACTCGTGCAGGTTGATCTTTTGATTTCCGAACTTGAAGGCGAAGCGCTCCTCAGCCGGAGTTCGAAACGACACCAGCTCCATTCCGAGAACGTCGCGATAGAAGCGAATGCAGCCGTCGCGGTCTCGCGTGGTGAGCACGATGTGGTCGATGCGGTCGATCATATGACCTTGTTCTTGCGCAGTTGGAGTATCGCTTCGTTGCCGTAACCCAAACCCTGAAGCACCTCGTCGGTGTGCTCGCCGAGCTTCGGCGCGGGCGAGCGGATGGCGCCGGGCGTGGCGGAGAGCTTGGGCACGATGCCCGGCACCTTGAGCGGCTCGCCGTCGCCCGCGATCACCTGCTCGATCATGCTGCGCGCGGCGAAGTGCGGGTCGGCCGCGATGTCCGCGGCGCTGTAGATGCGGCCCGCGGGGACTTCGGCTTTTTCCATTTCGGCGAGAATTTCCTCCATGGAACGTTTCGCGGTCCATTCCGAGATCGCTTCGTCGATGCGTTCCATCTGCGCGGCGCGGCCGTCGTTCCGCGCGAGCGCCGGGTCGTCGCGCAGGTCGGGCCTGCCGATCGCGCTCATCAGGCGGTAGTAGAGGCTGTCCGCGTTGCCGGCGATCAGGACATAGCCTTCCTTGCACGGATACAGATTGGAGGGCGCAATCCCCGGCAGCGTGCTGCCGGTGCGCTCGCGCACGTAGCCGTCGCCGTCGTAGTCGGCGATCAGGCTCTCCATGCAGTTGAACATCGCCTCGTAGAGCGCGACGTCGACGACCTGCCCTTTCCCCGAGTGCAGCGCAATCAGCGCGCCGATCACGCCGTGGAGCGAAGCGATGGTGTCGCCGATCGAGAGATTCGGCCGCACCGGCGGCCGGTCGGGGAATCCGGTGACGTAGCGGAAGCCGGCCATGCCCTCGGCGATCGCCGCGAAGCCCGGGCGCTCGCGGTAGGGGCCGGTCTGACCGTAGCCGGAGATGCGCACGAGCACGAGCTTCGGGTTGTCGCGCGAAAACGCCTCCCAGCCGAGGTTCCACTTCTCGAGCGCTCCGGCGCGGAAGTTCTCGACCACGATGTGCGCGCGGCGCGCGAGGCGGCGCACGATCTCCTGGCCTTCGGGGCGGCGCAGGTCGCAGGTGACCGATTTCTTGTTGCGCGACTGCACCTGCCACCAGAGCGAGGTGCCGTTGCGCATGCGGCGCCACTTGCGCAGCGGATCGCCCTCGTCGGGCGGCTCGATCTTGATCACGTCCGCGCCGAAGTCGGCGAACGTCTTGCCGCAGAAAGGTCCGGCGACCAGGCTGCCGAGCTCGAGCACCCGCAAGCCGGCGAGCGGTCCGCTCATTTCATTTTCAGCAGCCGCAGCGGATTGTACTCAAGCACGACCTTGTTGTTCTGTGTGATGACCTGGTTGAGGAACCGGACGAGGCCGCGCTCGCCGTTGGACGCCCGGCGGTGCTCGGTCACCTCGCATTCCACGTGGATGGTATCGCCGACGAAGGTGGGACCCTTCACGTCGAGCGTGGCGTTGAGGAAAGCGAGACCGGTGTCCTGGATCGTCGGCAGCAGCAAGCCTTCGGCGAACGAGTACACCAGCGCGCCCGGCACCAGCCGGGCCTTGTCTTGCTCCTCTACGGTGAAGAGCTCCTCGGTCAACCACGTGAGATTGGCGAAGGCGGCGAGGTCCGCCCCGGCGATGGTGCGGCGGTGCGTGCGAAATCTGAAGCCGACCTTCAGGTCCTCGAACGCAAAGCCGCGCCCGACGGCTCTTATTTCTTCTGGAATTCGCTCCTCGCCTGCTCGAACGCCGCCTGCATGCTCTTGAAGGCCGCGTCGGCGCCCTGAATCATGTCCTTCCAGGCATCGGCGGATGCGTTCTGCACGCGCTTCACCTCGTTCATCGCCGCATCGCGCTGGGTGCGGAATTGCGCGAGCTGGCGCTGGTACTCCGCCTGCATGCCGGCCTGTGCTTGCTTCGCCTGGGTCTCCCACTTCGTGGCTTCCGCGTTCCACTGGTCGATCTGCGACTTGAGCTTCGCGACGTACTCGTCTCGGTTCATGGGCTTCCTCCTTGCTGTGGCATTCTAGCGCCGTGACCGACTCGCTGGGCCATCGCGCCAAGTTCGCCGTGCTCGCGCCGTCCACCAACACCTCGGTCCAGCCCGAGTTCGACGCCATGCGCCCCTGGGGCGTGACCAACCATCATTCGCGCCTCGTCATCCCCGACGTGCGGGTCACGGACGATCGCTCGTTCATGGCGATGATGGACGCGATCCGAGGCGCGCTTTTTCCCGCGCTCGAGGCGGCGCTCACGTGCGACCCGGACTACGTGGTGCTCGGCATGTCCGCCGAGACGTTCTGGGATGGGCTCGAGGGCTCCAGAAGACTGAAGAGAAAATTGTTTTCAACCGCGAAGCGCGGGGTCGCGATGGGGTCGGATGCGTGCCGCGCGGCGCTGCGCGCCTACGGGCGCGGCGTCCGGCGCCTCGGCGTCATCACCCCCTATATGCCGGTGGGCGACCGCCAGGTGCGGCGTTTTTTCACCGAATCGGGCTACCAGGTGGTGAACCTGGTCGGCCTGAAGTGCGGCAGCCCGACGCTGATCGCGCACGTCTCCAAGAGCGCGCTGCGCGACGCGATCCTGCGCGTGAACCG
>DATADT010000322.1:0-6223 GCA_036258355.1 Burkholderiales bacterium | reverse complement strand
CTAGACGGGAACGAGCGCCGACTCGCGCCAGTCGAGGCGCTTCGCGTGGTATTTGGCGAGGCTCTCGCGGTGCCCGATGGATACGATGGTCGTGCGCTTGAGCTCGTCCTTTAGCAGGCGGTAGAGACGGTCCTGGTCCGCCTCGGGCAGCGACGCCGTCGCTTCGTCGAGGAACAGCCAGTCGGGCCGGTAAAGCAGCGCACGCGCGAAGGCGAGCCGCTGCTGCTCGCCGCCGGAAAGGACCTGCGCCCAGTTCTCGCTTCGTTCCAGCTCACCGGCAAACTGCCCCAGACCGACGCGCGCAAGCGTCTCACGCACCGAGTCATCCGAATGCTGCGCCGGGTCGTCGGGATAGCACACGGCCCGCTTCAGCGTCCCGATCGGCAGATACGGCTTCTGCGGCAGGAAGAGAAGGCGCCCGCCGCGCGGCAGGCGGATGCGCCCTTTCCAGTAAGGCCAGATGCCCGACAGCGCGCGGAAGAAGGTCGACTTGCCCGCGCCTGATGGCCCCGTAACGAGCAGGTGCTCGCCGGGCTTGAGCTCGAGCGCGGTGCGGCCGAGAAGCGGCGTGCCCTGCGGCAGCTTGAGCTCGACATCTTCCAGCGCAAGGCTCTCGCCCGCGCCCTCGGCACGCTCGCCGTGAAGCTGGTCGGCGTCGGTGCGTACGCCGTCGAGCGAGGCGGAAAACCCGGTCAGGCGGTCGACCGACGCCTTCCATTGGGCGAACAGCGTGTACGCATCGATGAACCAGGAAAGCGAAGTCTGCACCTGCCCGAAGGCAGACGAAATCTGCATCACGCCGCCGAGCCCGATCGCGCCCGAAAAATACCGTGGCGCGGCGACCACCAGGGGAAAAATGATGGCGAGCTGGTCGTAGGAGATCGTGAAGAAGCCGAGCTGCTTCTGCTTGCGCATGATGTTCCACCAGTTCGTGATGACGTTCGCGAAGCGTTCCCGAAAATTGGAGAGCTCCTCGGTTTCCCCCCGGTAGAGCGCGACGCCCTCGCTGTTTTCCCGCAGCCGAACCAGCGAGAAGCGGTAGTCGGCTTCGACCCGCTGCCGGTCGAACTCCAGCCCGATGAGCGGCTTGCCGATCTTGTGCGTGACCCATGTGCCGAGGATCGCGTACGCGAGAGCCGCCCACACCATGTAGCCGGAAATGGAAATGCCGGCGATGTCGAGCGCGCCGGAGAGCGTCCAGAGAATCGTGACGAACGTGGCGAGCGTGACCACTGCCGAGAGCAGGCCGAGGCCGAGTTGCAGCGTAAGCTGCACGAACAGCCTCAAGTCTTCCGCGATCCTCTGGTCGGGATTGTCGGTGGCGCGCGCGAGAAGCTGGAGCTTGTAATACGCACGCTCGCCGAGCCAATCCTGCAGGTAGCGCTCGTTCAGCCACTTGCGCCACTCGATCTCGAGCATCTGCCGCAGGTACAGGCGGTAGACCGCGGCCCAGATATAGACGAAGGCGAGGAAGGTGAACCAGCCGATCAGCGGCCAGAAGTCCTCCGCGCGCTTCTCCTGCATCGTGTTGTAGAAATCGTTGTACCAGGTGTTGAACTGCACGTTGAGGTACACGAGGCCGAGCGACAGGCCTACGACCGCGGCGAGCAGGCCGAGGCCGAGCGCGCGCTGCTCGGACACCCAATACGGCCGCGCCAGCGCCCAGAAAGCCCTTAGAAATTCTGTGGTTTGCATGCGTCACCTGAGAGGGGATGCAAATCAGTTTACAGAACCATGACCGCGGGTTAAGAATTCCGTAATGTCTTCGGGCCGGGTTTTCCGCTTCGCCCCTACGCCAGAGCGCCGGCCAAACCACCTCTTCGTCTTCCTGCACGGCTGCGGCGCGACCGCGCAGTCGATGATCCCGATCGCGTTCAAGTTCCAGGCGCGCTTCCCGAGCGCGGCGCTTGTGTTGCCGAGCGGCTTCGATCCCGACGCGCGCGGCGGCGCGGCGCAGGACTGGTATCCGACGCGCGGCCTGAACTGCTACAACCACCGCGAGCGCGTCGCGGCGGTCCTGCCCGATGTGGAAGACCTGGTGCACCGGGAGCAGACGAACTTCGGCGTGCCTTCCACCCGCACCGTGCTGATCGGGTTCTCACAAGGCGGAACGGTAGCGCTCGAGGCGGTCAAGTCGCCCGGGATCGTCGGCGCGGTGGTCGCGTTCTCGTCTCGCTTCGCGCAGACGCCGGGCCCTGGCAGCCGCATCTCGTCGCGCATCCATCTCGTGCACGGCGAGTTCGACTCGGTGGTTTCGCGCGTCTACGCGGAGCGAGCCGCTAGGGTTTTATCCGGACTCCACGTGCCGGTGACGCTCGACATCGTCGAGGACCTGGGCCACGCGCTGTCGCACCGCGCCATCAGCCTCGGGTCGCTGCGGCTGCTGCAGGGCATTTACGAAGGGCGCCGCCACACCCTGCACTAGAGCGGCTGCATTGAAGGAAGGGATCCTGCTTTTCGCGCACGGCTCGCGCGATCCGGAATGGGCGCGGCCTTTCGAGCGCATCTCCAAAGAGCTGTCGCGGAAGCTGCCGCAGGCGGTCGTCTGCACCGCCTACCTCGAGCTCATGCGACCGAGCTTCGATGAAGCGGTGGCGGCGCTCGCCGCCGCCGGCGTTGACTCCATCCGTATCGTGCCGCTCTTCCTCGGCCCAGGCGGTCATGTAAAGGAAGATCTGCCGCGGCTTGTCGAGCGCGCCGCGGCCGCCCGCCCGGCACTCGAAATCCGGCTGGAGGCGCCGATCGGGGAGCAGGCCGCGGTCATCGAAGCGATCGCCGCGGCTATCGCAGCAGGAATTTCTTCCTGAGTTACTGCAACGCAATAAAAGATGTGCACTGCAATAACGCGCGCTGGGAGTAAATTGCTGCAGTCGACGTGGAGGACGACAGCGCCATGCCGGACAGATCCGTTCGCATCATCATCCAGGATCAGAAGCCCATCACTGCGGGCTCGAACATCAGCGTCGCGGCCGCTGCCCGCCTCATGAAGCAGCACCGCATCGGGGCAATCCTCGTTACTCAGAGAGGCAAGCTCGCGGGCATCTTCACCGAGCGCGACGCGCTCTTCAGGGTAATCGCGGAAGGCCGCGACCCCGAGAAAACGCCGGTCGCCGAGGTGATGACTTCCAATCCGCGCACCATCGAGCCCGACCGGCCTTTCGGCCACGCGCTTCACCTCATGTACGAGGGCGAGTTCCGGCATGTGCCGGTCGTAGAAAACGGCAAGCCGCTCGGCATGGTTTCGGCGCGCGATGCGCTCGGGCCCGACCTGCGTCAGTTCGTCGCCGATCTCGAGAGGCGCGTGCACATCGGCGAGATCCTGGGCTAAGTCGAAAGCTCGTCGAGGTTCCTGAAGAGCTCGAGCGCCTCGGGGTTGGCGAGCGCCTCGGTGTGCGCGACCGGCATGCCGTGCACCGCGGCCTTGACGGCGAGCTCGACGACCTTGCCGTTCTTGGTGCGCGGGATGTCGGCGACTTGCACGATGCGCGCGGGCACGTGGCGCGGGCTTGCGTGGCGCCTGATCTCGTGGCGGATGCGCTCTTCCAACGCGTCCTCGAGCGTGTACCCGGGGCGCAACTTCACGAACAGCACGATGCGCGTGTCGGTGGGGCTGTCGGGCGGCCAGAGCTGCCCGATGGCGACCGACTCCTCGACCTCGTCGATGCGCTCCACGACGCTGTAAATCTCGGCGGTGCCGATGCGCACGCCGCCCGGGTTGAGCGTCGCGTCCGAGCGGCCGTAGACGAGCATCGTGCCGCGCTCGGTGAGCTCAATCCAGTCGCCGTGCGTCCACACGTTCGGGTACTTCGCGAAGTACGCTGCGAGGTAACGCTCGTCTCCGCGGTCGTTCCAGAATCCGAGCGGCATGGAAGGGAACGGCTTCGTGCAGACGAGCTCGCCTTTCTGATTCGTGATCGAGTTTCCATCTTGATCGAACACCTCGACCGCCATGCCCAGGGAACGGCACTGCAGCTCGCCGCGGTACACGGGAAGCACCGCGCTCGCGTCGGCAAAGGCGCCCATGATGTCGGTGCCGCCCGAGATCGACGCGAGGCACACGTCCTTCTTCACCGAGGCATACACGTAATCGAAGCTCTCCGGCGCGAGCGGCGAACCGGTCGAAATGATCATCCTCAGGGAGGACAGATCGTGGGTATCGATCGGCCGTAGCCCGCGCTTGGAAAGCGCGTCGATGAACTTGGCCGAAGTGCCAAAGTGCGTGAAGCGCTCTTTCTCGGCGAAGTCGAACAGGATCCTGGCGTTGCGCATGAACGGCGAGCCGTCGTAGAGCATGAGCGCCGCCTCGGTGCAAAGCCCGGTGAAAAGAATGTTCCACACCACCCAGTTGGTGGTGCAAAAGTAGAAGAAGCGCTCGCCCGGGCGCACATCGAAGTGCAGCTTGAAGGTCTTGAGGGACTGAAGCAGCGAGCCGCCCGCGCCATGCACGATGCATTTCGGCTTGCCGGTCGTGCCGGAGGTGAAAAGCACGAACACCGGGTGGTTGAACGGGAGCTGCGCGTAGGCGATGTCGCCGGGCTGGTAGCGGCGCAGCCATTCATCGAGCCGCACCGCCTTTGGCACGTCGGAGACGTCGACGTCGGCGTCGAGGTACGGAACCACGACGATTTTGCGCAACGTGGGCAGTCGCTCGGCGATCTCGCGCACGCGCCCGAGCGAGTCGTGCGTGTGCCCGTTGTAGCGGTAGCCGTCGGCGCAGAAAAGCACCTTGGGCTCGATCTGGCTGAAGCGCTCGAGCACGCCGTCCACGCCGAAATCGGGCGAGCAGGAGGACCAGACGATGCCCTGCGACAGCGCGGCAAGCGCGAGCATGCTGGTCTCGGCGAGATTCGGAATGAAGGCCGAGGCGCGGTCGCCGGCGCGCAGGCCGATCGCCTGCAGCGCCTGCGCGGCGCGCGATACCTCGCTCGTGAGATCAGAGTAGGAGAGCCGCCGCTTCACGCCCGACTCGTCCCAGAACACGAGCGCATCGCCACGGTCACCGCGGCGCAGCAGGTTTTCCGCGAAGTTGAGCCGCGCCTCGGGAAACCAGCGCGCGCCGGGCATCTTGTCGCCTTCGGCGAGCACGGTGCTGCCCTTTCGCGAGGCGATCACGCCGCACCCGTCCCACACCTCGCTCCAGAAGAGCTCGGGGTTCTCCACCGTCCAGCGGTGGAAATCGGGATAACTGTTGAGGTCGAGCCGGTGCTTGCGGATCACCTGGCGCGCGAGCTGCGTCACCTGAGCTTCCTCGATCGCGCGCTCGGAGGGCTGCCAGAGGATCGGCGGGGTCGACATGTCGGCAGTGCGATTTCTCGCGGATTATAGTGAGGAGATGCGAGAAGCGATTCGCCGCCAGCACCGCGCGCCGGAAGCCGAGGCGGTGGACCGGCTGCGCCGGCTTCAACCGGACGAGGCCACCTCGCGGCGGATCAGCGAAACCGCCCTTCGGCTGGCGCGCGCCGTGCGGGCGGCGCCGCCAGGGGCTCTTTCCGCCGAGTCTTTCCTGCGCAGCTACGGGCTCACCACGCGCGAGGGTGTCGCCCTCATGTGCGTCGCCGAAGCGCTGCTGCGCATTCCCGACGCCGAGACGCAGGACGCACTCATCCGCGACAAGCTCGCTTCCGGCAGCTGGAGCTCCGCAAGCGCGGCCGACTGGGCGCTCATGCTCACCGGGACGCTCGCCCGCTGGCACGACGCCGAGGAGGAAAGCTTCTCGACCCTGAAGCAGCTGATCGCGCGCCTCGGCGAGCCGGTCGTGCGCACTGCGGTGCGGCAGGCGATGCGGATCCTCGCCGGTCAGTTCGTGCTCGCGGAGACGATCGAGGAGGCGGTCGCGCGCGCTGCCGAGCGCAGGCCCTATCGCTTCTCCTTCGACATGCTGGGCGAAGCGGCGCGCACCGCGGAGGATGCCGAGAGGTACTTTCGGTTGTACAAGACTGCGGTCTCTACTGTCGGCCGGCCCGACGCGGTCTCGATCAAGCTCTCGGCGCTGCACCCGCGCTTCGAGGAGGCGAAGCGCGAACGGGTTTTCAATGAATTGCTCCCCAGGTTGCGCTTGCTTGCCGACCTGGCGGCAAGGCGGGGCGTGGGCGTGACGCTCGACGCCGAGGAATCGGAGCGCCTCGAGCTCACTTTGGATCTGCATGAAGCGCTCACCCAGCAATTCCTGGTCGGCATTGCCGTGCAGGCATACCAAAAGCGCGCTCTCGCTGTTTGCGAGTGG
>DATADT010000321.1:0-2421 GCA_036258355.1 Burkholderiales bacterium | reverse complement strand
GTCGACGTGCGCGGTGGCGGCTAGGAACTTGGGATTGGCGTTCATGGCGCTTCCTTCGGCGGCATTACCCGCATCAGGTTCAAAGGGTTTCTCTCACCCGCTCCGCCCGGAGCAGGACCCCTGCGAGGCTCAATGGTAACGCGAATTAGGGCCTTCAGGCGGTTTCCCGAGCATCCGCCCGGCGTCATCGCGCTCCTCGGGCTGCAACTGGCAGCCGTGCCATATACATAGGTTGCAGGCACCGGGCCGGATCCCGGCGCTGCCATAAGCCCCGTTTGGTAAACTGCCCTGCAGCTAAGCGTTCGTTGGCACATGAACCTCGAACAAGCACGCGCGAACATGGTGGAGCAGCAGATCAGGCCCTGGGAGGTGCTCGACCAGGACGTGCTCGATCTGCTCTACGTGGTGCCGCGCGAGGCGTTCGTCCCCGAAAAGCACCGCAGCCTCGCGTTCTCGGACCTCGAGGTCCCGATCGGCGAGGGCGAAAAGATGTGGGCGCCGAAGATCGAGGCGCGGGTGCTGCAGGAATTGAACGTCAAGAAGACCGACCGCGTGCTCGAGGTCGGGACCGGAAGCGGCTACCTCACGGCGCTTCTTTCGCACCGCGCCTCGCAAGTCTTTTCGGTGGAGATCAAGCCCAAGCTTGCGGCGTTCGGCCGCGCGAACCTCGAGCGCCACGGCGCGGAGAACGTGACGCTCGAAGTCGGCGACGCGGCGCGCGGCTGGCAGAGCCACGCGCCCTACGACGTGATCGTGCTCACCGGCTCGACGCCCATCCTGCCGGGCGCGTTCGTGGAGCAGCTTGCGCCCGGCGGCCGGCTCTTCGCCGTGGTGGGCGAGCCGCCGGTGATGACCGCGCGCATCGTGACGGCCGCTGCGCCGGGCGCATGGCGCGGCACCGACCTCTTCGAAACCGTGATTGCGCCGCTCGTCAACGCCGAACGCCCGCCGCGCTTCCGCTTCTGAAATGAACCCGATCACCGCCGGTCAGCTTGCCGCGTGGCTCGCCGATACTGGGCGCGACAAGCCGCTGCTTCTCGATGTGCGCGAGCCCTGGGAATGGGAGACCGCGCGCATCGAGGGCTCTCAGCACGTTCCGATGCGCGAAGTGCCGGTGCGCCTTGCCGAGATCGACCGACAAAGGGAAGTGGTTGCGATCTGCCATCACGGCGGCCGCAGCCAGCAGGTGGCCATGTTTCTCGAAAAAAACGGATTTTCCAAAGTGCACAACCTGCAAGGGGGAGTCGATGCCTGGTCCCGCACCGTTGACCCGGCAGTTCCGCTTTACTAGCGTTCTGCTGATCGCCGCTTTGCCGCTGCCGGCGGCGGCGCAAGACTTGCTTCAGGTTTACCGGGAGGCGCAGCGAAACGACGCGGTGTTCGCCGCGGCGCGCCATGCGCTCGTCGCCGGGCGCGAACGTCTTCCGCAGGGCCTCGCGCTCCTCCTCCCCACCCTCAACCTTACGGGTAGCGCCACGCGCACGCGCGTGGAGGTGGATTCGGACGACCCCCTTATCTTGCCGAGCACCACCCGCAACCCGGAGTCGGCGAACTACACGCTTACCCTGACCCAGCCAATCTTTCGCCAACAGAACTGGCTCCAGTACCAGCAGGGCGGCCAGCAGGTGCGCCAGGCTGAGGCGACCTTCGGCCAGGCCTCCCAGGACCTGATCATCCGCGTGGCGCAGGCGTACTTCGATGTCCTCGCCGCCCACGACACCCTCGCGCTGGTGCGCGCGCAGAAAACCGCGACCGCGGAGCAGCTCGCGCAGGCGAAGCGCAACTTCGAGGTCGGCACCGCGACCATCACCGATACCCACGAGGCGCAGGCGCGCTACGACCTCATCGCCGCGCAGGAGATTGCGGCGCTGAACGACCTCGAGAGCAAGCGCCGCGCGCTACAGCTCATCACCGGCCGCGAGCCCGGGGAACTTGCGACGCTGCGCCCGGACGTCAAGCTCGCGCCGCCGAACCCGCCCGACATGCAGACCTGGGTCGACCTCTCCGAGAAGCAGGGCTACCCGGTGCAAATCGCCGAGGCGGCGGCCGAAGTCGCCGCGCTCGAGGCACGGCGCACGCGCGCGGCGCACCTGCCGACGCTCGATTTCGTCGCCACCCACGGCCAGTCGGCCCAGAGCGCCACGAGCGAGAGCAACGTCGGGCGCGACACCGCGACGACCGTGATCGGGCTGCAGCTCGCAATGCCGCTGTACCAGGGTGGGGCGCTCAACTCGCGCGAGCGCGAGGCCGCCGCGCTCAACCTGAGGGCCAAGGAGGATCTGGAAAGCGCCCGCCGCAACGCGGCGCTGGCCGCGCGCCAGAACTACCTCCTGGTGATCAACGGCATCGCTGTAGTGGAGGCGCTCCAGCAGGCGCTCGTTTCGTCGCAAAGCGCGCTCGACTCGAACAAGCTCGGCTACG
>DATADT010000320.1:0-1746 GCA_036258355.1 Burkholderiales bacterium | reverse complement strand
GGGTCGCCGAGCAGCTCGCCGTAGAACCGCGCCAGCGGCTCGGGCTTCGGGCTGTCGCGCCGCAGGTGGTGCAACCGCGCGGGCCACAGCGGTAGAGCGCCCGTAGGGCGCTGGCCTTCTCGCATTGCCCCCATTGTGGCGCAAAGCGATCGCGGCGTGCAGGATGCGCTCGAGACGCGGATCGCGCACGCCGACATCGTGCATGTGGTCGAGCGTATTGCGAATGTAGTCGATGCACGGCCCGCGAACTCCGATGCCCTGCGCCACCAGCCGCGCGCGGCCGTGCAGATCGAGCTCGCGCACGTACGCCGGGTGCGTGGTGTCGGCGACGAAGGCGAGCGCGCGCACCTCGCGCCCCGACGCGAGCCGCACCGGGATGAGCCGCGGCTCGTAGACGCGCCGCGGCATTTCGCGATACCAGAGCCGCGCGAGCGCACGCCGCAACGCGCGCGCTTCGATGCGGTAGGCCACTCCCCAGCAAGAGCCGCCGCGGCACAGGCCCATCACGAGGCCAGGCTTGCGCTGGGTGCCGCGGTAGCGCGTCGATAAGATGCAGAGAGCGCGGTGGTAGCCGTGCGCCCGGCCGGGCGCCTTGTGCTTGTAGTCGAAGCACGGCGACCACATGAGCGAGCCGTAGCCGAACACCCAAAGGTCGCCCTTGGGCAGCAGCGCACTGAACTCGCCGAGCCTCATGGCGGGAAATTATAGAATCGGCGGGATGTCCTCACGCCGGGCGCCGATCGCGGGCCGCTATACCGCCGAGGAGGTGGCGCTCGCCGCGCGCAACCGCGGCATGCCGCTCGAAGCGCTGCGCCACGAGCTGACGCCGCCCGGACTGCACTACCTGCTCATCCACTTCGACATCCCGGAGGCCGACGAAAGCCGCTGGAAGCTCGACGTCCACGGTCTGGTGGGCAGGCCTTGCTCGCTTTCCGTTTCCGAGCTGAAGGCCTTGCCCGCGACCACGCGGCGCGTGACGATGGAATGCGCGGGCAACGGGCGCGGGCAGCTGTCGCCGCGCTATCCCTCGGTGCCGTGGCTGGAAGAGGGCGTATCGACCGCGGACTGGACCGGGGTTGCTCTCGCGCTCGTGCTCGAAAGGGCAGGTCTAGTTTCGCAGGCAAGCGAGATCGTGTTCCACGGCGCCGATAGCGGCATTGACGTGGGCGTCGAGCATCATTTCGCGCGCAGCTTGTCGCGCGCGCAAGCGTTGGACGGAGAGGCGCTCGTTGCCTACGCGATGAACGGCGCGCCGCTGCCGCCGCAGCACGGTGCGCCGCTGCGCCTTGTCGTGCCGCGCTGGTACGGGATGGCGAGCGTGAAGTGGCTGCGCGCAATCGAGGCGATCGACCGCCCCTTCGACGGGCTGCAGCAGGCGCGCAGCTATCACTTCCGCCGCGTGCCGGGCGAGAAGGGCGAGCCGTGCACACTGATGCGCGTGAACTCGCTGATGGCGCCGCCCGGCATCCCTGACTTCTATACGCGTCGGCGCATCGTCGAGGCCGGGCCGGTCCAGATCGTAGGCCGGGCATGGTCGGGCGCGGCCCCGGTCGAGCGCGTCGAGCTCGGCGTCGACGGCAGCTGGAGCAGGGCCGATGTCGCCCCGGTGCGACGCGCGCACGCCTGGCAGCTGTGGAAATTTCTCTGGCAGGCCGCGCCGGGGGAGCACGAGCTCGCGTGCCGCGCGACCGACGCCGCGGGCAACACGCAGCCGCTCGAGCCGCCCTGGGACCTCGCCGGCTTCGG
>DATADT010000319.1:0-14452 GCA_036258355.1 Burkholderiales bacterium | reverse complement strand
CGAAGGGCCGTGGGGCACGCGCCACTTCGTCGAGGGGATCGGCGCGGGCCTGTTTGCCCGCCTGCTCGCCGCAGGCGGCAAGGGCATCAAGCGGCGCAAGCTCAGCCCCGATAAGAAAGTCGCCGACGCGCTCGAGCGGCTGAAGCGCCGCGCGCAGCGTGCGAAGCCGCTTCAACTCAAGGCGTGGATAGATGGCGAGGACATCTCGGGCAAGTACCTCCTGCTCGAGGCGGTCAACATCCCGTACGTAGGGTCGAACCTCTTTCTTGCGCCGGACAGCAAGCCGGGCGACGGGCATCTCGAGGTCGTGCTCGTCACCGATGCGGAGCGCGAGCGGCTAGTGCATTACCTGGAAACCTGGCAGGAAAACCGCGAGCGCCTCGCCGTGCTTCCCTCGCACCGCGGCGAGTCGCTCAGGCTCGAATGGACCGGATTCGAGATCCACATCGACGACAGGCTCTGGCCGCAGAAAGACGACCGGGCCCAGCCGCCGGCACGCGTGGAGGCCCGCCTGGACGGCCAGGTCGAGTTTCTCGTCCCCGGCGGACAGGACTGAAACAATTCGCAGACCAAACGGAAAATCGCCGGATACAGGGAGGGGCTAGGCTTGCGCAACTCATGTCCGAGCCAGCACAGACGATCGATCCGGCGGCCCTCCACGAAGAGGGAGGTTTGCGCTACCTGAGCGCGTCCGAAGTTCCAGGCGAGAGCATCGTGCGTGTCCTGAGCGAGAGCTTCTCCCGCGAGCCGATGGCGCGGGCGCTCGGGGCGTCCGCGCGCGACCTCGCTCCTTTCGTCAGGCGTTTCATGCCCGAGTGCACGAGCAACGGTCTCTCGGTCGTCGCGGTGCGCGACGATGATCCGCATACCGTCGTCGCGGCCTTCCTGTCACGTGATTTCAAGTCGCCCGTGCCCGAGGACATCCTGGAGGACTGCCCCTGGTTCCTGCCGGCGGGCCAAGCCCTGATGAGCGTCGGCGAAGTCTATGAAGCGAAGCATCCGCGTCTCAAGCGCAGCGATGTCGCCGATCTGTGGATGGTGGGCACCGACGCGCGGTTCGCGTTGCGCGGAATCGCGAGCCGGATGTTCCGTCTTTGCATGAGTCTTGCCCGCGCGCGCGGCTTCAGTCGCTGCGTGACGGAATGCACCGGCCACTATTCGCAGACCGCGGCCCGGCGCGCCGGGTTCGAGGAAATCACGCGTCTCGTCTACAAGGATTTCCGCTTCGAGGGACGGGCGGTCTTCGCCGGCATCCCCCTCCCGCACACGCACCTCGCGTTCTACGAGCGGAAGCTCTAGCTGCACTCCTTCGGCACGACGTCGGATAAGCGTTCCACTTTGCGCAAGTGGAACAGGCCGTCGTAGTCCCGCGCGAAGCCTTCTCTTGGGGATCTAGTGTCGAGCGCTCCCACCGCCTCGATGTAGATCGGCGAGTAGGGCCTTGACGCGCCGGGGCCTCATAGGTGTTAGGTGGCAGATGCCTCGGACTCCTCCCATGTGGGATGCCTGCACTCGGCCCAGAAGCATGCGTTCAATTGATATGCTGCTTGCGCTTGTGAAAGTTGCCATCCTTCATCACCATGACCAGCTTTTCCTGGTCCTGCAGCAACCGGATGTCGGCAGCCGGGTCGCCGTCCACAAGCAGTAGATCCGCGAGATACCCGGATTTGATTTGTCCCAATGGCTCGCGTCCCATGAGCTCCCCTCCAAACTTGGTGGCCGCCACGAGGGTTTCGGTTGACGTGTAGCCAAGTAGCTTGACGAACCATTCGAGATCGCGTGCGTTCGTCCCGATCGGGTTATATGGAAAGCCGTAATCCCCGCCCGGCAGCACGCGGATGCCCCGCTTTCGCATTTTCGGGTAGAGCTCTCGCATGCGCTCGAGGTGGACGGCAGCACCGAGGTTTCCGGGTCCCGAGCGCGTGACGCCAAAGGACTCGGCCTCGTATGTCCGCGTGTACATGAGCCCTATCGCCGGAGCGACGAAGATTTGATCTTTCTTCGCCTCCAGCATGTCCAGCGCTTCCTCATCGGCGTAGGAGCAGTGGTAGACGATGCGAAAACCATTCTTCACCGCTAGCTTTACGGCCTTGGCGGCTTGCGCGTGGCAGGCGAGCCAGACGCCGCAATTGCGCGCTTCGTCGGAGATTGCCGCCACCTCCTCCTCGGTATAGGTGAGGGTTTGGGAACCGTTGGGCTTAAAGGCGTCATCGCTGGAGAGGAGAAACTTGATGGAATCCACACCGGCCTTTGCCATGTCGCGAACATACGCGCGCATTACATCGGGGCCGCGCCGATGCCGAGTGCCTTCTTCAGCCTTCAGCCCGAGCGCGCCGTCCGGCAGCCGCTCCAGGGATGAGGCGCGTAGCCTCGGACCGGGAAGCCAGCCGCCTTTGATTTCGTCCCTGAGCGCGACTTCAAACCGCGGACCGAGCGATCCGGCCGAATAGGCACTCGTAAAGCCTGCGTCGAGCGTGACCTTGGCGTTGCGCGCGGTGACGAGAAGATGCTCTTCTGGCGGCAACATCATCGTATTGATAATCCGTCCGACAGAGGACGGCCACGAGAGATGCGCGTGCGCCTCGACCAGGCCTGGCATCAATGTCCGGCCGCCGCAATCGACTACTTGGGCGTCCGGCCTGTTTATCCGCGACGCGCCGTCGGCGACAGCCTCGATGCGGTTCTTCTCAACCAAAACTTGGCCGGGAAACGGCGCGCGCCCGGAGCCGTCGAAGATCCGAGCGTTAGTAAAGAGCCAGCAAGTGGTTTCCATAGCCTCCTCGCAAGGCCGTAGGACTATACCGCCGAACTCCGGACCGGAGCGCGCGGACGTCTCGACGACCATGATCTACACGCACGTCCTCAACAAGGGCCGGCGCGGGGCGACGAGTCCGCTGGATAGGCTCGCCAAATAGAAAAGGGGCGCTCGCGCGCCCCTTTTGGACAGGCTTCTGACGGCCTCAGACGATGTCGAGGTGCTCGATCCCCTTGGTGATGTCCTTTACCTTCGCTTCCTTGCCGTGCAGCTTGATGTTGAGCCGCACTTCGTTGGTCGAATCGGCGAAGCGCAGCGCGTCCTCGTAGCCGATGCGCCCGGTCTCGTAGAGGTCGAAGAGGGCCTGGTCAAAGGTCTGCATGCCGAGCTCCCTCGACTTCTTCATAATCTCCTTGATCTCGTGCACCTCGCCTTTGAAGATCAGGTCCGAGATGAGCGGCGAGTTGAGCATGATTTCCACCGCCGCGGCCCGGCCTTTGCCTTCGCGCAGCGGGATCAGCCGCTGCGAGACCACCGCCTTCAGGTTGAGCGACAGGTCCATGAGCAGTTGCGGCCGGCGCTCATCGGGGAAGAAGTTGATGATCCGGTCCATCGCCTGGTTGGAGTTGTTGGCGTGCAGCGTGCCCAGGCACAGGTGGCCGGTCTCGGCGAAGGCGATCGCGTGCTCCATGACCTCGCGGTCGCGGATCTCGCCGATCAGAATCACGTCGGGCGCCTGACGCAGGGTGTTCTTGAGCGCCGACTCCCAGGAGTCGGTGTCCACGCCCACTTCGCGCTGCGTGATGAGGCAGTTTTTGTGGGGGTGGACGTATTCGACGGGGTCTTCGATGGTGACGATGTGGCCGTGCGAGTTCTCGTTGCGGTAGCCGATCATCGCCGCAAGCGAGGTGGACTTTCCCGCGCCCGTGCCGCCGACGAAAATCACGAGCCCGCGCTTGGTCATCGCCACATCCTTCAGTACCGGCGGCAGCTTGAGGTCGTCGAAATTCGGGATGGTGGTGGTGATCACGCGCAGCACCATGCCGACATGCTGCATCTGCACGAAGCAGTTGACGCGGAAGCGGCCGATGCCGGCCGGGTTGATCGCGAAATTGCACTCCTTCTTCGCCTCGAACTCCGCGGCCTGCTTGTCGCTCATCACCGAGCGCACCAGCATCGCGGTGTGCTGGCCGGTAAGCGCCTGCTGTGACACCGGGGTCATCCGGCCGTCGATCTTCATCGCCGGCGGGAACCCGGCGGTGATGAAGAGGTCCGAGCCCTTCTTCCCCACCAGCGCGCGCAGAAGGTCGTAGATGAACTTCGTTGCCTGTTCGCGTTCCATAGGGTCCTCTCTACCCCGCGAAGTTGTCGCTGCGGCTCACGTTGTACTCCGGAAAACGCGATCCTTCGCTGTAATAGTGCCCAACCACGTGCCCAACCGTGCCTAACTCGCGAAATTGTCCTTGTTGGCCGCCTTGCTGCGCGCCTCGGCCGACGAGACGATGCTCCGCTGGACGAGCTCCTGCAGGTTCTGGTCGAGCGTTTGCATGCCGATCTGGCGCCCGGTCTGGATCGCGGAGTACATCTGCGCGATCTTGTTCTCGCGGATGAGGTTGCGGATCGCCGGAGTGCCGATCATGATCTCGTGCGCCGCGACGCGGCCCGAGCCGTCCCTGTTCTTGAGCAGCGTCTGCGAGATCACGGCGCGGATCGACTCCGAGAGCATCGCGCGCACCATCTCCTTCTCCGCCGCCGGGAACACGTCGACGATGCGGTCGATGGTCTTCGCCGCCGACGAGGTGTGCAGCGTACCGAACACCAGGTGGCCGGTCTCGGCGCCCGACAGCGCGAGCCGGATGGTCTCGAGGTCGCGCATCTCGCCGACCAGGATCACGTCCGGGTCCTCGCGCAGCGCGCTGCGCAGCGCATTGGCGAACGAAAGGGTGTGCGGCCCGACCTCGCGCTGGTTGATGAGGCACTTCTTCGACTCGTGCACGAACTCGATCGGGTCCTCGATGGTGAGGACGTGGCCGTACTCGTTCTCGTTGATGTGGTTGATCATGGCGGCGAGCGTGGTGCTCTTCCCCGAGCCGGTCGGCCCGGTGACGAGCACGAGGCCGCGCGGCTGGTCGGCGATCTCGGCGAAGATCTTCGGCGCCTTGAGATCTTCGAGCGAGAGGATCTTGGACGGGATGGTCCTCATCACCGCCGCCGCGCCGCGCTGCTGCACAAAGGCGTTTACCCGGAAGCGCGCCAGGTTCGGCACCGCGAACGAGAAGTCGCACTCGAGGTTCTCCTCGTAGAATTTGCGCTGCCCGTCGCTCATGATGTCGTAGATCATGGCGTGGACTTCCTTGTGCTCCATCGGCGGCACGTTGATGCGCCGCACGTCGCCGTGCACGCGGATCATCGGCGGCAAGCCCGACGACAAATGCAGGTCGGAGGCCTTGTTCTTGACGACGAAGGCGAGCAGCTCGGTGAGATCCATTACAATCCTCCCAGGATCGGCGAAGTCTTTTTCTTCGCTTCTTCAAGCGATTATGGCTGGAATCGCGGAAAACCTGCAAGTTGTGAAGGCGCGCATCGGCGCTCGTCCGGAAGTGACTTTGTTGGCAGTTTCAAAGGGTCAGGACGTCGAGCGCGTGCGCGAAGCGATCGCAGCCGGCCAGAAAGCCTTCGGTGAGAATTACGTCCAGGAGGCAGTGGGAAAAATGCAGCAGTTGCCGGCGCTCGAGTGGCATCTGATCGGGCCGCTCCAATCGAACAAGACGCGTATCGCCGCCGAGCGTTTCGACTGGGTGCAAACAATCGCGAGCGAGAAGATCGCGCGGCGCCTCTCGGAGGGCCGCCCCGCGCAGCTTGCGCCCCTCAACCTGCTGATCCAAGTCAACGTGTCGGGCGAGAAGAGCAAGAGTGGCGTTGCGCTTCACGAAGTGAAGGATCTGGCGCGAGCGATTGCCGCCATGCCGCGGCTGCGCCTGCGCGGGCTGATGGCGATACCCGAGCCCGGCGCTCCTCGTTCTCGCTACCAGGAAGTGAAAAAAGCGTTCGATTCGCTGAAGGAGGAATTCGCGTTCGATACGCTTTCCATGGGCATGTCCGCGGACCTCGACGTGGCGCTCGAAGAAGGCGCGACCCTCGTGCGTATCGGCACGGCGATATTCGGCGAAAGAAAGAAGCAGAAGGACGCCGCTTGAAGATAGCGTTCCTGGGCGGGGGGAACATGGCGAGCGCGCTGATCGGCGGCCTGATCGGCAAAGGCGCGGACCCGAGCTCGATCGCGGTCGTGGAGGTAAGCCCGGCCGCACGCGAACGCCTTGGCGCGCGCTATCCCGTGCACATCGCAGCGGCACCGGATGCAGAAATGCAGCGCTGCGAGATCTACGTGCTCGCGGTCAAGCCCCAGGACGCGAAAGCCGCGCTCGCCTCCATTGCCGGAACGGTTCAAGGGAAACTCCTCATCAGCATCGCCGCCGGTGTAACCCTCGAGACGCTCTCGCGCCGGCTCGGCGGGCACCGTAAGCTCGTGCGCTGCATGCCGAACACGCCCTCGCTGATCGGCGCCGGAATCGCAGGGCTCTACGCGGCTCCGGGAGTGAACGATGACGAAAAGGCTGCGGCGGAAAGCATCCTGGCCGCGGTCGGCGAGGTGGTGTGGGTACCGCAGGAACGGCTGCTCGACCCGGTGACCGCGGTGTCGGCGAGCGGCCCCGCCTACGTGTTCTGGTTCATCGAGCAGCTTGCCGCGGCGGCGGAGAAGCTGGGCTTGAGCAGAGACACTTCCATGAAACTTGCGCTGCACACGGTGCTCGGCGCAGCGAGGCTCGCGGCCTCAAGTAGCGACACGCCGGCGACGTTGCGCAAAAACGTGACCTCCAAAGGCGGCACCACCGAAGCGGCGCTCAAGGTGCTCGACGAGGAGAAGCTTGCCGAACGCTTCATGCGCGCGGTGCAGGCGGCAAGCCGCCGCGCCACCGAGCTCGGCACGGAGCAGGGCAGGGACTGACATGTTCACGCAGATAGTCGTCTTCCTGGTCGACGCGGTGGCGAGCTTCTTCGTGTTCATGCTGCTTGCGCGGTTTCATTTCCAGTGGCTGCGCGTGCCGTTCCGCAACCCGGTCGGCGAGTTCGTGCTTGCCACGACGAACTGGATGGTCGTGCCAGCAAGGCGCATCGTCCCCGGGCTTGGTGGCCTCGACCTCGCCACCTTGCTGCTCGCCTGGGTGGTCCAGGCGCTCGGCCTGTGGCTGCAGGCGGCAGTCCTTGGCGCCGAGCCCGGCTTCGGCATGATCGCTACCGTCGCGCTCGTCGACCTCGTGCGCTACAGCCTGTACATCCTGGTGTTCGCGGTGATCGCGCAGGCAGTGCTTTCGTGGGTGAATCCCTATACGCCGCTCGCGCCGGCGCTCGACACCATCACGCGGCCGTTCCTGCGGCCGTTGCGCCGCTATGTGCCGCCGGTGGGCAACGTCGACCTCACGCCGCTCATTCTTCTCGTGATCCTGTACGTGGTCCTCATAGTGGTGAACCACCTGCGCGTCGCCGCGGCTCACGTTTGATCCTCGACCTTTACGTCCAGCCCGGCGCCTCGCACACCGAGTTCGCCGGCAAGCACGGCGACCGAATCAAGGTGAGGGTGTCGGGAAGGGCGGTCGACGGAAAGGCGAACGAAGCGCTGATCGAGTTCCTCGCCGCCCACTACGGCGTGCCGCGGCGCAACGTCCGCATTGTTTCGGGACTCAAGTCCCGGCAGAAGCGGGTCCAGATCGTACCCGCCGGAACCTGATCTCTTCGGGGTAAGGGAAGACGTCCTCCTGCAGGCCGGCGCGTACGCGCTCCTGCTTGCTGGCCCAGAACTGCGGGTCGAGGAGGTCGTGGTGCGCGGCGTAGAACATCTCGCGTGCGCGCGGATCGGCCACCAGGAAACGCTCGAACTGCTCGGGGAACACGTCGTTCGGGCCGACCGGCCAGTAGGGCTCGGCCGCCATCTCGTCGTCGTAGCTGGCGGGCGGCGGGATGCGGCGGAAAGTCACGTCGGTGATCGGCTGGATCTCGTCGTAGTCGTAGAACACAACGCGCTCGTGCCGCGTGACACCGAAGTTCTTGAGCAGCATGTCGCCCGGGAAGATGCCGGCGCCGGCGAGCTCCTTGATGGCGTTGCCGTATTCGCGCAGCACCTCGCGCAGCCGCGCCTCGTCGCCGTCGCGCTTGAGCTCCTCGACATGGATGTTGAGCGGCCGCATGCGCCGCTCGATGTAGACATGGCCGATCACCAGCTGGTCGCCGTCGACCTCGAGCAGCGAGCCGCATTCGCGCCTGAGCTCGTCGAGCAGTGCCGGGTCGAAACGCTCGAGCGGCAGCGCGACGAGCGAGTACTCGAGCGTGTCGGCCATGCGTCCGACGCGGTCGTGCAGCTTCACCATCAGGTACTTGTCGATCACCGTCTGGCGGTCGAGGTCCTTGGGCGGCGCAAAGCGGTCGCGGATCACCTTGAACACATAGGGGAACGAAGGCAGCGTGAACACCACCATCACCAGGCCCTTGATGCCGGGAGCAACGACGAAGCGGTCGCTCGAGTGCTTGAGGTGGTAGTGCAGGTCGCGGTAGAAGAGCGTCTTACCCTGCTTGGCGAGCCCGACGGCCATGTACATCTCGGTGCGCGGCTTCTTCGGCATCAGCCAGCGCAGGAACGACACGTACGCCGCGGGCACCTCCATGTCGACGAAGAAATAGGCGCGCGCGAACGAGAACAGCACGAGCAGCCGGCTTTCGCCGAGGAGCAGTGCGTCGAGGTAGAGCTCGCCGCGCTCGTTCTGCAGGATCGGCACCGCGAACGGCAGCTCGCGTTGCGCGTTGATGATCCGGCCGACGATATAAGCGCCCTTGTTGCGGAAGAAGAGCGAAGCCAGCACCTGGATCTGCAGATCGGGCCGGGTCCGCGTCGGCCGCGGGAATTGATTGCGCAGCGCGCGGACCACGTTCCGAACATCCCTGCGCAGGTCTTCCCAGGGGTTGGCGAGCTGAAAGCTGGTGGCGATCTCGCGCAGGGTCGAGCGCAAGCCGTTCTTCAGCGGATAGAAGCAGCGGTAGGTCGGCGCTTCGCCCTCGAGGTGCTCCGTGGCCACCGCCGGGCGCCAGAAGATGAAATCGTTGTTGTAGTAGCGCCGGTGCAGAACCGCGCAGGCGACCGAGTTGTAGAAGGTCTCGGCGCATTCGGGCTGCTTGTGGTCGTGGATCAGGCCGATGTAGGCGAGCTTGATCGCCGGCCACAGCGACTCGTCGACCTCGGCCTCGGGGTAGCGATCGAGGAGCGCGCGTACCCCTTCCTCGACCCGCCGGTCGTACATCTGGATGCGCTCGCGCGCCAGCGCCTGGATCTCGGCCCAGGCGGCGCGCTCGAACAGCCGCCGCGCCTCGATCGAAGCCTCGCGGAACAGGCGGTAGTGCCGGTCGAAGCCCTCGAGAATCGTGCGCGCGATCTCGAGCGGCAGGCTCGAGCGCCGCTCGCGCGGCGCTCGGACAGGGATTAGGCGACTGCTAGCTTCGATTTTTTCTTCTCGTCGAAGAATTGCTCGTCCTCGGTCGAGCCGTGCAGCGCCGTGGTGGAGGCCTTGCCGGCGGTCACGACCTGCGTGACCTCGTCGAAGTAACCGGTACCGACCTCCCGCTGGTGCTTGACGGCGGTGAAGCCCTTCTCGGCGGCGGCGAACTCCTTTTGCTGCAGCTCGACGAACGCCGTCATGCCGCTGCGCGCATAGCCGTGCGCGAGCTCGAACATCGAGTAGTTGAGCGAGTGGAACCCGGCGAGCGTGATGAACTGGAACTTGTAGCCCATCGCGCCCAGCTCGCGCTGGAACTTGGCGATCGCCGCGTCGTCCAGGTTGCGCTTCCAGTTGAACGACGGCGAGCAGTTATAGGCAAGCATTTTTTCGGGAAAGCGCTTTCTTATTCCTTCAGCAAACTTCTTCGCGAAACCCAGATCCGGCGTGCCGGTCTCGCACCACACCATGTCGGCGTACTCGGCGTACGCCAATCCGCGCGCGAGCGCCTGGTCGAAGCCCTTGCGGGTCTTGTAGAAGCCTTCCGAGGTGCGCTCGCCGGTGATGAAGGGCTTGTCGTTCTCGTCGATGTCGCTCGTAACGATGTCGGCGGCCTCGGCGTCGGTGCGCGCGAGGAGGACCGTCGGCACGCCCATGATGTCGGCCGCTAGGCGCGCGGCGATCAGCTTCTGCACCGCCTCCTGCGTCGGCACGAGCACCTTGCCGCCCATGTGGCCGCACTTCTTGACGGACGCGAGCTGGTCTTCGTAGTGCACCCCGGCCGCGCCCGCCTCGATCATCGTCTTCATCAGCTCGAAGGCGTTCAGCACGCCGCCGAAGCCCGATTCCGCGTCGGCGACGATCGGCGCGAGCCAGTCGATGTCGCCTGCCGTTGCTTTTCCGCCTTCGGCTTCCATGGTTTGAATCTGGTCCGCCCGCAGCAATGCATTGTTAATGCGCCTTACCACGGTCGGCACCGAAGACACCGCGTAGAGCGACTGGTCGGGATACATTTGCAGCGAATCGTTCGCGTCCGCCGCCACCTGCCAGCCGGAGAGATAGATCGCCGGCACGCCGGCGCGCACCTGCTGCACCGCCTGGTTGCCGGTGAGCGCGCCGAGCGAATTCACGTACGGCCGCTCGTTCACCATCCTCCAGAGCTTTTCGGCGCCGAGCCTTGCCAGCGTATGCTCGATTCTCACGCTGCCGCGCAGGCGGACGACGTCCTCGGCGCCATAGCTGCGCTTGACGCCCTTCCAACGCGGGTTCTCGGCCCAGTCTCTTTTTATTGCGTCGATCATCGGTGCGGCTCCTCGCAGGTGATTGGCATTCTTCCGAAACTACCCCTGCACTATGGCGCGCAGCAACACGCCATACGGCCTATCTCTATGTTACAAAAACAAGGCTTTACATGGGCTTAAGGCTGCACCATTTCATAATCCGGTATGCGCTTTCAAGTTTTGCTGCATCGCGCCACGTCGGGACAGGCAAACCGGTGACAAGGCCCATCACCTCTGGACGAGCGTGCGATGGCGTTGGATGCTCATCAGGATCCCGGCGCCGATGAAGAGGGTGAGGAGCGCGGTGCCACCGTAAGAGAGGAAAGGTAGCGGCACGCCGACCACGGGCAGGATACCCGCCACCATGCCCATGTTGACGAACGCGTAGGTGAAGAACATCAAGGTCACCGCGCCGGCAAGGAGGCGCGCGAAGACGGTCGCCGCGTTCGCCGCGATCACGAGGCTCCTGCCGATGAGCGACGCATAGAGCACGAGGAGCACCAGGTTGCCGATCAGCCCGAATTCCTCGGAGTAGACGGCGAAGATGAAGTCGGTATGCCGCTCGGGGATGAACTCCAGGTGCGCCTGGGTGCCGTTGAGCCAGCCCTTGCCGGAGATGCCGCCCGAGCCGACCGCGATAGTCGACTGGATGATGTGGTAGCCCGCGCCGAGAGGATCCTGCGTCGGATCGAGAAGCGTCAGAACCCGCTTTCGCTGATAGTCGTGCAGCAGCCCCCAGAGCGGGAAAAGCGCAAGCACAAAGAGCCCCGCGAGGCCGCCGAGCACCTTCCAGCTTATGCCGGCGAAGAAGATGACATAGAAGCCCGCCGCGCCGACGAGCGCGGCCGTGCCGAGGTCGGGCTGGCGCACGATCAGGCCGACCGGCACCGCGAGCAGCAGCGCGGCGAGCGCGAAGTCGCGCAGGCGCAGCGTCGACTCGCGGCGATGGAAGTACCACGCGAGCATGAGCGGCAGCGCAAGCTTCATCATTTCCGAGGGCTGGAAGCGCGTCACTCCCACGTGCAGCCAGCGCCGCGCGCCGTTCACCACGTCGCCGAAGAGCGCGACCAGCACGAGCAGCGCCAGGCCAATAAGGTACGCCGGCACGGCGAAGCGCCTCAGCGTCTGCGGCGCAATCTGCGCGGTGAGCCACATGCCCGCCAGCGCAATGCACAGGCTCACGAGCTGGGTGAGCACCCGTCCCGGCGCGTCGTAGCTCGCGGAGAAGAGCGCCGCGAAGCCAAGCATCGAGAGCGACAGGATGATGGCGAGCAGCGTGCTGTCGATGCCTTCGACGAGCCGCTGGGCGATGCGCCGGACGGGGACGCGCGCAATCTCCATCAGTCGCTTTCCTTGCCGTCGTCGAACTCGTCCTCGGGCGTGGGCTCCTGCAGCCCCGGGGGCAGCTTGCCGAGGAGGTAGTAGTCGAGCACGGTGCGCGAGATCGGCGCCGCTGCACGCGCGCCGAAGCCGCCGTTCTCCACGATCACGGCGAGCGCGATGATCGGGTTGTCGAGCGGCGCGAACGCGATGAACAGCGAATGGTCGCGGTGGCGCTCGGAGACCTTGGCCTCGTCGTACTTCTCGCCCTGCTTCATGCCGATCACCTGCGCGGTGCCGGTCTTGCCGCCGCTCGTGTACTCCGCCTTCGCGAACGCGCGCGCACCCGTGCCTTCCTTGTTGACGCCGCCCATGGCGCGCTTGACGAAGTCGACCCACTCGCGCCTGAGCGGCACCTGCGAATTGAGCTCGGGCTGGAAGCTGCGGCGCTCGCGCGTGCGCGGATTCTCGATATGACCGACGACGCGCGGCCGGTACATCGCCCCGTTGGCAGCGACGGTCGCCATCGCCTGCGCGAGCTGGATCGGCGTGTAGGCGTTGTAGCCCTGGCCGATGCCGATGGAGATGGTCTCGCCCGGGTACCAGCGCTGCTGCTCGGGGCGGCGGAAGCGCTTCATTTTCCATTCGGGCGAAGGCAGCACGCCCGCAGCCTCTCCCTGCAGGTCGATGCCGGTCGGGCTGCCGAGGCCCAGTTGCTTCATGAACCCGGCGATCGCGTCGATGCCCATGTCGTTCGCGAGCATGTAGTAGTACGTGTCGGACGACACGACGATCGACTTGTGGAGGTCCACCACGCCGTGCCCGCCGGGCTTGGAGTCGCGAAAGCGCCGGTCGCCGAACACAAAGTAGCCCGGGTCGTGGATCGTGCTCGACGGCCTGCGCTTGCCGAGCTCGAGCGCTGCGAGCGCCATGAAGGGCTTGAAGGTCGAGCCGGGCGGGTAGACGCCGGCGATGGCGCGGTTGTTGAGCGGCCGGTCGGGCGAGTTATTGAGCTCGGTCCAGGCCTGCGGGTCGATGCCGTCGACGAAGAGATTGAGGTCGAAGCCCGGCTTGGACACCAGAGCGAGCACTGCGCCGGTGCCGGGCTCGATGGCCACCAGCGCGCCGCGGCGGCTTCCGAACGCGTTTTCGGCGACGCGCTGCAGCCGCATGTCAAGCGTCAGCATGACGTTATGGCCGGACACCGCGGGCGTATGCGACAGCGTGCGGATGCCGCGGCCGGCGGCGTCGATCTCCACCTGCTCGAAGCCGGTGGTGCCGTGCAGCTCGCGCTCGTAGGTCGCCTCGACGCCGCTCTTGCCGATGTAGTCGGTGCCACGGTAGTTCGCGTCCACGCCCTCCTGCTCGAGCGCCGCCAGGTCGGCCTGCGTGATGCGCCCCATGTAGCCGATGACATGCGAGCCGACGTCGCCGGACGGGTACTGGCGGAAGAGCCGCGCCTTGATCTCCACGCCGTCGTAGCGGAACCGGTTGGCGGCGAACTTTGCCACCTCCTCATCGGAGAGCCGCGTGCGGATCGGCAGGCTCTCGGGATTGCGCGTCTCCACGGCGAGCCGCTTGAAGCGCGCGCGGTCCTTCGGCGTGATCTCGATCAGCTCCGAGAGCTGGTCGATCGTATCCTCGACGCTCTTCACGCGGCGCGGAAAGATCTCGAGCGTGTAGCCTGAGTAGTTGCGCGCCACTACAACGCCGTTGCGGTCGATGATCAGGCCGCGGTTCGGCGCGACGGGAACGATCGAGATGCGGTTGTCTTCGGCTTTCGCGCGGTAATGATCGTGCTGCACCACCTGGAGGAAGAAGAAGCGCGCGAGCAGGATGCCGAAAGCCACGAGCATCGCCACGCCGGCGATGCCGACGCGCAGCTGGAACTGCTGCAGCTCGCGCTCGGAGTTGCGCAGCTCCGCAGCGCCCATCATATGGTCTGCTCCTTCGCCGGGCGCCGCTGCGGCAGGAGCAAGAGCCAGCTCGCCGGCGGCCACAGGAGCGCGCCGCCGAGCGGGCCGAC
This sequence comes from Burkholderiales bacterium, assembly GCA_036258355.1. GTDB lineage: Bacteria > Pseudomonadota > Gammaproteobacteria > Burkholderiales > SG8-39 > SCGC-AG-212-J23. The sequence continues at coordinate 532 of DATADT010000319.1, read as the reverse complement.
GAACACCTGCCAGCCGGGAAAGTCGTCGCCCGCGGCGAGGCGCACGAGGACCGCGACCGCTTGCGCGATGACGAGCATTGCGCCGACATGCAGCGCTTGCAGCCACGGGCCAAACCACAGGATGCGGCGCGACAGCCAGACGCCGAGGAAGGCGACCAGCGAATAGGCGAGCGCGTGCTGTCCGAGCAGTACGCCGTTGCCGGCGTCGGTGATCAGGCCCAGCGTCCAGCCTACCCCCAGGCCGACCAGGCGCGGCTGGCGCACGCACCAGAAAACCAGCACCAGAGCGACGAAATCCGGCACTAGGCGCAGATCGCGCCAGGGCAGGAAGTTCAGGAAGAGCGCGAGCGCGAACGAGGCGACGATCGTGCTCAGCCGCACCGGCTGCAGGATCTGGCGGCTCGAGCTAACGGACAGATCCATCTTTATCCCTCAGCCGGCCTCGGCGCGTGCGCTCCTTTGCGCTCTGCGCTTCCTCGGGTCGCGGCGGCTTGACCGTCTCATCAGAGAGCACGAGCACGAAGCGACCGCG
>DATADT010000318.1:0-1596 GCA_036258355.1 Burkholderiales bacterium | reverse complement strand
AGCCTGCTCGAAGCGCGGCTGCTCGCCGCTGCCGGACCGCAGACGCTGATCGTGGTGAATTCGCGGCGCACGCCGGCGCAGTTCGCGGCGGAGCTGCCGGGCTACCGCGTGCTGCCGGTCGACGGCATCGGAATCTCGCAGCGAAACGGGCTCGGGCGCATCGTCAACTCGGCGCTGCTCGGCGCGTTCGCCTGCGCGCTGGAAGCGCCGGGGCTCGACACGCTGCTGCACGCGGTGGCCGAAGCGGCGCCGAAGGCGGGAGCCGAGAACGGTGCGGCGTGCCTCGAAGGCTATCGCTTGGTCGAGGCGCAGCTCGCGCTGCAAGCCGCATGAACCGGCCTGCCCTGCCGCCCAGCACCTGGACCACCGGCACAACCGAGGTCATCAGGACCGGGACCTGGCGCGCCGCGGCTCCGGTGTACCTGCAGGCGCCCTCGCCTTGCCGCCTCGCCTGCCCGGTCGACGGGCGCATTCCCGAGTGGATGCAGCAGGCGAAAGCGGGCGACTTCCACGGCGCGTGGATCACGCTCACCGATCACAATCCGTTCCCGGCGGTCGTCGGGCGCGTCTGCCACCGGCCGTGCGAAGCCGCGTGCAACCGCGGCGGTTACGACGAGCCGCTCGCGGTGCGCTCGCTCGAGCGCTACATCGGCGACCTCGCGCTCGCCGAACGCTGGTGCTTCCCGCAGTCGCCGATCGGGCAGGAGCGCGTCGCGGTGATCGGCGGCGGCCCGTCGGGATTGTCGGCGGCGTACCAGCTCCGCCGCCGCGGCTACGCGGTCAGCATCTACGAGGCGCAGCGCGAGCTCGGCGGCCTGCTGCGCGACGGCATCCCGCCCTACCGGCTGCCGCGCGCGGTGCTCGACGGCGAGATCCGCCGCATCCTCGCGCTCGGCGTCGACGTGCACGCGGGCACCGCGCTCGCGAGCCCCGAGCAGTATCTCAAGCTGCGCGAGCAGTACGACGCGGTGTACGTCGCCATCGGCGCGCGGCGGCAGAGGCGCCTCGCGCAGCTCGACTACGTCGCGCCCTGGGTGATGGACGGCGCGGCGTATCTCGCCGCAGCGAACGCCGGGTCTCCGCCCGCGCTCGGCAAGCGGGTGGTCGCGATCGGCGGCGGCAGCGCGGCGATGGACGTCGCGCGCAGCGCGCGGCGCGCCGGCCACGAAGTGAGCGTGCTCTCGCTCGAGCGCGAGGCCGAGATGCCGGCGCAGCGCGAGGAGGTGGTCGCCGCGAAGGAGGAAGGCGTGCGCCTTTTCGACGGCGCTGCGCTGGTCTCGGTGCGAACGAACGGAACTCTCAAGCTGCATTGCGTGCGGGGAAACTTCAGCCAGAACACCTTCACCCCGACCGAGAACAGCGATTTCCATCTCGACGCCGAGGCGATCATCCCGGCGATCGGACAGGATCCGGATGTCGCTCTGCTGCGTCCGCTGCTCAACATCAAGGGCTTCTTCGCCGGAGGCGACGCCATCTCTTCGGCGCGCTTCGTCAGCCACGCGATCGGCATGGGGCGCGAGGCAGCGATCGAGATCGACGCCTGGCTGATGGACCGCGCGCCGGTGCCCGCGGTGGCGCAGGCGCCCGTGCCGCTGA
>DATADT010000317.1:0-2503 GCA_036258355.1 Burkholderiales bacterium | reverse complement strand
GGCGAGCGGCCGACGAGGTCGTGGCCGTCGAAGCGGATGCGCCCGCCGTCCGGCCGCAGATAACCGGTGACCATGTTCAGGAAGGTCGTCTTGCCGGCGCCGTTGGCGCCGATCAGGCTGACGACGCTGTCGCGCTCGAATTCGAGCGTGATGTCGGACGCCGCCGTCACGGCGCCAAAGCGCTTGTTGAGTCGCTCGGCTGAAAGAAGCGCGCTCACGCCGGCTTTCTTTTCAGCAGCGTCCACAGTCCTCCGGGCAGGAACATGATGATCGCGAGCATCGCCGCTCCGAGCGCCATCTGCCAGACATTGGGTGCGTACTGGCTCGCCACGGTGCGCAGCGCCTCGAAGATCGCCGCCGAGAAGAACGGGGCGAGCACGTTGCCCGTGCCGGCAAGGATGGCGATGAACACGAACTCGCCCGAGGTCGTCCAGTACACCGTTTCCGGATCGACATGGCCGACGGCCAGAGCGGCGAACGCGCCGCCCAGGCCCGCAAGCGCAGCCGCGACCACATAGTTGACGTAGACCACGCGGTAGACGGACGCGCCCAGGTACTCGACCCGAAGCTCGTTGTCGCGGATCGCGGACGAGAGCCGGCCCCAGTGGGAGCCAAGGTAGCGATGCAGCGCCCAGCCGACGGCGAGAACCGCGATGGCCGACACACCGTAGAACACGCGGCGCGCGTCGGCGGCGCCGAGCGCGATGCCGGCGAAGGACTTGGCGTGGAGGTTGAACCCGTCCGTGCTGCCCAGGGTCGAGCTCTTGACGAGCAGCCCGTAGAGGATCATGGAAAAAGCGAGCGACAGCATGGCGAAGAAGATTTCGCGGTAGCGCGCAAGCAGCAGGCCGAGCATCGCCGCGACCAGCGCGGCACAGGCGGTGCCAGCAACGAGCATCACGGCCGCGTCGCCGATTCCGGCGCGGTTGGCAAGCAGCGCCGCCGCATAGGCGCCAAGGCCGAAGTACAGGCCCTGACCGAAAGAAACAAGCCCGGTGCGCATGAGAAGCAGCAAGCCGAGCACCACGAGCCCCTTTGCGATCGCCAGGCCGAGCAGGAATACCAGCCATTGCGGCGCGAGCCACGCTGATGCGCCGAGAGCCGCGCACAGCCCAATGAGGGCGATGACGGTACGGTCTCGGGCGATGATGCCTTTCATATCCGCCGTGCCTCCGGCGCGCTGAACAGCCCCTTCGGCCTGAGGATCAGCACCCCCGCCATCACCATGTAGATGACGAAGAGCTCGCCCTCGGGCCAGTAGCGCACCGCGACCGAGCGGAGCAACCCCACCATCAGCGCGCCGAGCGCCGCGCCGCCGAGGCTGCCGAGGCCGCCGATCACCACCACGGCGAACGAAAGGACGATGACTTCGACGCCGATTCCGGGGCTCACCGCGATGATGGGGGCGGTCAGCGCTCCGCCGAGCGCCGCCAACACTGCGCCGCCTGTGAACGTTGCGAGATAGACGCGGTCGACGTTGATCCCCATTGCCGCGCTGACCTCACGGTCGTGGATCACGGCAAGGAGCAGCTTCCCCTGGCGCGTGCGATGGAGCACCCATGAAAGCACAAGGCCGGTCAGCACCGCGACCGCGATCAGAACCAGGTTGTAGGCCGGATACGCCAGCCCGCCGAGCTGGAAATTGCCGAGCAGCGCATAGGGTTCCGAGAACATCTTGGATTCAACGCCCCAGACGAGCTTGATCGCGTCCTCGAGCATGAGGAACAGGGCGTACGTAACAAGCAGGAGCACGATCTCGTCCTTCCCATACATCCACTTCAGAAGGCCGCGCTCGATCAGCGGTCCCATCACCAGCCCCACCGCGAGCGCGGACAGGGCAAGCGCGGCGTAGCTTCCCCACGCCGCCTGCCCACCCGCGATCCAGGCACCGCCAAGCGAAGCGGCGGCGTAGGCGCCGATCGCGTAGAGGCTGCCGTGCGCGATGTTGAGGATGCGCATCACGCCGTAGACCAGCGTGAGCCCCGCGGCCATGAGGAACAGCCACGAGGAATAGACGACGCCGTCGAAGACGACGGTGATCATCCCCGTCAGCGCCGAGCTACTTCTTCAGCCCTGACTTGATCCAGGCTTCGCTCTTCATTCCCTCGGGCGGATTCACGCGCTCGGCGGGATAGCGCTTGACATCGACGATCGTCAGCTGCCCGCCGACCGTCTTCGCGGTGCCGATGGCGTTGTCCATGATGGCCTGGTGGCCCTTGCCGAGCGCCATGCGCACTGTGCCGCCGACACCCTCGAAGGCCAGGTTCTCGAAGGCGGCGATGATCTGTTCCTGGGTCGGCGTTTGCGCGCCGGCCTTCTGCGCCTTCTCGTACGCGGCCTTCAGGCCGAGCAGCGCATTGGTCGCCTTGTACGCCGCGTAGTTCGGCGGCACGCCATAGCGGTCCTGGAAGGCTGTCCTGAACCAGCGGTTGAACTCGCTGTCCGGAGCGAACGGGCCGAACGGGCCGCGCGCGCCGATGATCGTGCCGTCCGGGATGCGGGT
>DATADT010000316.1:0-21406 GCA_036258355.1 Burkholderiales bacterium | reverse complement strand
GCGGCCTGAACGCCGCGCAGGCCGCCGAAGTGCTCGATCAGCGCCTGGCGCCGCTTTGCGCCGACGCCGGGGATCTCGTTGAGCATCGACGTGGTGCGCGCTCTGGCGCGGCGCGCCCGGTGCCCGAGGACCGCGAAGCGGTGCGCCTCGTCCCGGATCGCCTGGATGAGGTGCAAGCCGGGATGCGACGGCGCGAGCTCGAGCGTGCGCGACTCGGACTCCAGAATAAGCTCCTCCTCGCCGGGCTTGCGCTCCGCGCCCTTCCCCACACCGACCACGCACACCTGGTGCAGGCCGAGATCGTGCAAAACCGAGGCAGCGATCTTTGCCTGCCCTTTGCCGCCGTCGATAAGGATGAGATCCGGAATTTTGCCCGCCTCGGCTGTCACGCGCTCGTAGCGCCGGGCGAGCACCTGGCGCATCGCGGCGTAATCGTCGCCGGCCGTGATATCCCGGATGTTGAACCGCCGGTACTCCGCCTTCTGCATCTGCTGGCGGTCGTAGACCACGCACGCCGCCACCGTGGCCTCGCCCATGGTGTGGCTGACGTCGAAGCACTCGATGCGCTGCGCGCCCTCGGGGAGCCCGAGCGCCTCGCGCAGCGCCGCGAGCCGCCCTTCCTGGGTGGCGCGGTCGCGCACGCGCTGCGCGATCGCGAGAAGTGCGTTCTTGCGCGCCATGTCGAGCCAGACCTTGCGCTCCCCATGCGAAGGGGTTACGACATGGACGTTCTCCAGCTCCACCGGCTCGCTCGCCACCACGAGCCCCGGCGGCGGCTGCTCGGCATAGTGCTGCTCGAGGAAGGCGGCGATCACCTCGGCCGGCGTCGCGCCTTCCGCGTTCGACGGGAAGAAGCTGCGGTCGCCGACGTGGCGCCCGACCCGGATCATGACCAGGTTGACGCAGGCGATTTCGCCCTCGATGACGCAGGCGACGACGTCGGCGTCGACGCCGCGGTCCGACTCGACGTACTGCCGTACCTGGACGCGCGACAGCGCGCGCACCTGGTCACGGTAGGCGGCGGCCTGCTCATACTTTCGCTGCTCGGAAGCCGCATGCATCTTTTCCGTCAGGCCCCGGATGACATCGTCCTCCCTGCCTTCCAGGAAGAGCGCGGCATTGTTGACGTCCTCGGCATAGGCCTCGGCCGAGATCTTGCCGGTGCATGGGGCTGTGCAGCGTTTGATCTGGTGCAGCAGGCAGGGACGCGAGCGGTGCTCGAACACCGTGTCCTCGCAGGTGCGCAGCTGGAACACGCGCTGCAGGAGCTGGATGCTCTCGCGCACTGCGTAGGCGTGGGGAAACGGACCGAAATAGCGATGGCGCTTGTCCTTCGCTCCGCGGTGGAAGCCGAGGCGCGGAAACTGGTGCCCGGTGATTGTCAGGTAGGGATAGGACTTGTCGTCGCGAAAAAGGATGTTGTAGCGCGGTGCGAGGCTTTTGATCAGATTGTTCTCGAGCAGCAGCGCCTCTCCTTCGGAGCGCGTCGCCGTCACCTCGATCGACGCCACCTGCCCGATCATCACCTGGGTGCGCGGTCCGTGGCCGGTCTTGTTGAAGTAGGAGGCGACGCGCTTCTTCAGGTCGCGCGCCTTGCCGACATAGAGCGCTTCCCCGCCCTTGCCGAGCATGCGGTAGACGCCCGGGAGACCAGGCAGCCCTGCGACGAACGCTTTTGCATCGAACACGCTGAATTCATTATAAAACGTGTAAAATGCGCGCCTTTTTCGCGGCGTCATTCATCGTCATGGCCAAGGTCGAAGCAGTCGAAATCCGTCCCGGTAACCTGATCGAGTGGGACAAGCGCGTGTGGCGCGTGCTCAAGTCTTATCACGTGCACGTCGGTGGCCGCGGCGGCGCGTTCATGCAGGTGGAGATGAAGGACATCGAGGCCGGCACCAAGACCAACCAGCGCTTCCGCACCGAGGACAAGATCGAGCGCGCGTTCGTCGAGCCGCGCGAGATGCAGTACCTGTACCAGGACGGCGACAGCTACGTGTTCATGGACCAGGAGAACTACGAGCAGCTCTCGCTGCCGGCGGAGTTCCTCGAGGGCCAGGCCGGCTATCTCCTGCCGAACACCGACGTGCAGATCAACTTCTACAACGGCCGCGCGATCGGCATCGAGATGCCGCCTTCGGTCGTGCTGACCGTGGTCGACACCGAGCCCGGTATCAAGAACGCCACCGCGACCAACACCTTCAAGCCGGCGAAGATGGAGACCGGCATCACGGTCCAGGTGCCCCCCTTCATCAACGTGGGCGAGAAGATCAAGATCGACACCGCCGAAGGCACCTACATGGAGCGGGCGTAGGAAAAATCGGGGTCCCCGATTTCTTACCGGCCCAGCGCTAGAAGCCCGCGCACCGCGGCCTCGGCGTAGGCGCTCGCCCCTTGCCAGCCGCTCTCTCGCGGTCCGGCGACATTGAGGACGCGGATCGCGTTTCCCTGGACGAAAAGCAACGCACGCTCGGCGGCATCGCACGCAGGGACCGCCGAGGCGTCGACGACCAGATGCGGCTTACCGAAGCGCAGGCAATCGCGCAGCGTTTGCAGCGTCCCGCCTGTCGGTGCTCCGAACGCGAGAATCAGCGTGCCGTCAGCATCCTGCACGTTCCGCCGTGTGCGGGCACGATAGTCGCCGCCGGCGAGCTCCGCCACGGGGTAGCGCTCCGGGATTGGTCCGTCCTCGGCGAGCCTGCCGGCCGGGCACCAGCCACCGCACGGAAAGCCGAGCGCGAGCGCAGCATCGAGCGCGCCGCAGTCGACACCGCTCTGGCCTCCGGAAACGATCCTTTCGAGCGCCACGGCCCGGGCTAGGCGAGCGCTGTCAGCGCGACCTGCGCCTCCCGGTACGCGACGCTTTTTCGCAAGTCCCTGCCGCCCTTCTTCCGCATGCGCTCGAGGCGCTCCGTCTCTGGCGGCTGAATGTCTTTGAGGGACTCCAGCAGCACGTTTTGCCCCTCCGGGTCGTTGCAGAGGAGGACCATGTCGCAACCGGCGGCGAGCGCGGCGCGCGCGCGCTCCGGCGGCCCGCCGGCGGTGCTCGCGCCGGCCATGGAGAGGTCATCGCTGAAGACCAGGCCCTGGAAGCCGAGCCTGCCGCGCAGGATCTCCTGCAGCCAGTACCTCGAGTACCCGGCCGGCTCCGGATCGCACTGCGTGTAGATGACGTGCGCCGGCATGACGCCGGAGAGACCCGCCTGAACTGCCGGGCGGTACGGCGCGATGTCCTTCTTAAGGATCTCGCCGAGGGGTCTTTCGTCGCGCGCGACGCCGTGGTGCGTGTCGGCCTTCGCGAAGCCATGGCCGGGGAAGTGCTTGCCGACCGCCGCCATGCCGGCTTGCGCGAATCCGTGAACGATAGCCGCGGCAAGCGCGCCGACCGCATGGGGGTCGAAATGCAGCGCGCGATCGCCGATAACGCTGCTCGCGCCGTAGTCGAGATCGAGCACCGGTGCGAAGCTGAAGTCGATGCCGTGGGCGCCGAGCTCGGCGCCGATCACGTAAGCCGCGGCGCGCGCCACCTCCGTGGCAAGCTCGCGGTCGCGGTCCCAAAGGCGCCCGAGCTGGCGCATCGCTGGAATAGCGGTAAAGCCCTCGCGGAAACGCTGCACCCGGCCGCCCTCGTGGTCCACGCAGACGAGCAGCTCGGGCTCTCTCAGCTTCTGAATTTCTTGAACAAGAACTTCCAGCTGCTGGGGATTCTCGTAGTTGCGGGAAAACAGGATCACGGCTCCGGCCGCCGGGTGGCGCAGGCGCGCGCGGTCGTCGTCGGAGAGCGCGGTGCCGACCACGTCGATCACCGCCGGGCCAAGCGAAGCCCTTAGCCTGCGCACTCGAGGATGACGGTGGCCACAGCGACGCCGCGCTCATCGGTCAGCGTCAGATGCGAGCGCGCGATGCGCCGCTCGGACAAGAATAGCCGGAGCTCGCGGGAAAACTCGAGCTCCGGCTTGCCCGAAGGCCGGTTCACGACCCAGACGCTGTGCCAGTTCGCCGGCGCCCGGATTCCCGTCCCGAGCGCCTTGGTGAACGCCTCCTTCGCCGCGAAGCGTTTCGCAAGGTAGGACACCGGTTGCCTGTGCTTGCGGAAACGGTCGAGCTCCGGCTCGCAGAGGATGCGCTCGGCGAAGCGCTCGCCCCACCGCGCAAGGGCTTTCTCAACCCGGGCGATCTCCACGACGTCGGTGCCGATGCCGTAGATCACTGAGCCGCTGCCCGGACCATGAGTGCCTTCATTTCGCGCACCGCCTCCCGCATGCCGACGAACACGGCGCGCGACACGATCGCGTGCCCGATGTGGAGCTCCCGCACGCCCGGCAGCGCGGCCACCGGCTGCACGTTGAAATAGTTGAGCGCGTGGCCCGCGTTGAAGCGCATGCCGAGCGAGCGGATCGCCTCCCCTGCGGCCTGGATCTTCTTCAGCTCCGCGACCACGGCCAGGCTCTCGGCGTCCCGCCCCCGGGAATGAAAGGCATGCGCGTACGGGCCGGTGTGGATCTCGCACACCGAGGCACCGGCGTGCTTTGCCGCCTCGACCTGGCGCAGCTCCGCATCGATGAACATTGAGACCACGATGCCGGCTCCCGAAAGCCGCTCGACCGCCTTGCGGAGAGTCTTTTCCTGCGAAGCGACGTCGAGGCCGCCTTCGGTGGTCACCTCGTGGCGGCCTTCGGGCACCAGCATCGCCATCTCGGGCTTCAGCCGGCAGGCGATCCCGACCATCTCGTCGGTTGCCGCCATCTCGAGGTTGAGCTTGATGTGCGTGAGCTCGCGCAGCCGCCGCACGTCCTCGTCCTGTATATGGCGCCGGTCCTCGCGCAGATGCACGGTGATGCCATCCGCGCCGCCAAGGTGCGCCTCGACCGCCGCCCATACCGGGTCAGGCTCGTACGTGCGCCGCGCCTGGCGCACCGTGGCGACGTGATCGACGTTCACACCCAGCTCGATCATCGATTCTTTTCCCTCACAGCTCGTTCAGCTCCCGCAACACGGTGCTAGTGTGCAGGACTTGGCCGTGCAGCCGTTGGCCGATGAGCGCGCGCAGCAGCATGCGCGCCTCGTCGCGCGTTTCCGGACGGTCGTACTCGCCGGCGGCCAGGTCGAGGAGCGTCTGGCCGCTGACGCTGAGCTCGGAAGATGAATTTCGCGAAGGCATGGGGCCGCGGTCGGGTTCGTACACGTAGCGGCGGCCGGGGTCGATCGGCGCCCCGCTGGCCGCTTCGCGCTCGAGGAGCGGAGCATACCCGAGCTCGGCGAGCAGCCGCTTCTCGAAGCCCCTCAGCACCGACGCCTGCGCGGCACCGGCCGAGAGCGCCGCGAGTGCCTCGCCGTAGCAGTCGAAGAGCACCTCATGCGGGTCGTCGCGCGGCAGCAGGCGCAGCAAGAGCTCGTTCAGATAGAAGCCGCACATGAGGGCGCGCCCCCCAAGGGGCTGCAGCGCGCCGGCCCATTCGGCCGAGATCAGGTTGCCGAGCTCCGCCGATGCGGTCCAGCCGAGCCGCAGCGGATGGAACGAGAGCAGCACGCCGCGCATCGCCGAGCGCGGCCGGCGCGCTCCGCGCGCGAGCAGCGCAACGCGCCCGAATCCGCGCGTAAACGCCTCCACGATCAGGCTGGTTTCCTTGTACGGATATGTATGCAGCACGTACCCCGGCTGATGGTCGGCGCGTCGCTTCATTCGTATCCGAGCTGCCGCAAGATGCGTGCGTCGTCGGTCCACGCCTTGCGCACCTTGACCCAGGTACCCAGGTAGACCTTGCCGCCGAAGAGCTTTTCCATCTCCTTGCGCGCCGCGCTCGCCATGCGCTTGAGCCGCTCGCCGCGCGCGCCGAGCACGATCGGCTTCTGGCTCTCGCGCTCGACCAGGATCGTGGCCTCGATACGCCTGAGCTTCCCGCCCTCTTCCTTGAAGCTGTCGACCACCACCTCGCAGCGATAGGGCAGCTCCTGGCCCATTTCCTCGAAGATTTTCTCGCGCAGGAGCTCCGCGGCGAAGAAGCGCTCGTCGCGGTCGGTGAGCTGGTCGCTCGGGTACGCGGCAGGCGCCTCGGGCAGCGCCTCGCGCAGCGCGTCGAGCAGCTCGCCGACGTTCTTTCCGGTCTTCGCGCTCACCGGCACGATGGCGGCGAAGTCGCGCGTCTTCGACAGGCGATCGAGGAACGGTATGAGCGCCGACGCATGCTTGACCAGGTCCACCTTGTTCACCGCGGCGACAATACGCTGCGCGGCGGGGATCTCGTCCAGCACCGCACGGTCCTCGGGACCGAAGCGCAGCGCTTCCACCACGAAAAGCGCCACGTCGGCGTCGCGCGCCGCCTCGGTCGCGCGGCGGTTCAGCCTGCGGTGCAGGCTGCTTCTCGCCCGGCTTTGGCGTCCCGGCGCATCGACGAAGATGTACTGGCAGTCGGACCGCGTGAGGATGCCGGTGACCAGGTGGCGCGTGGTCTGCGGCTTGGAGGAGACGATCGAGACCTTCTCGCCCACGAGGCGGTTCAGCAGGCTCGACTTGCCGGTGTTCGGGCGCCCCGCAATGCCGATCGTTCCGCAGCGGTGCGCGCTCATTGCAGCTTTTCGAGCAACGCGTTCGCAGCGTCCTGCTCGGCGCGCTGGCGCGAGGTGCCTCTGCCCTCGGCGCGCGCATCCTCGACGATGCATTCAACCTCGAATGATCGCTCGTGCGGTGCGCCGTGGGTGGCGATCACGCGGTATTGAGGCGCCGGCTTGCCGCGGGCGTGCATGAGCTCCTGCAGGCGGGTCTTCGCGTCCTTCTCGACCTTGCCGGGGTCCACGGCGTCGAGCAGCGGCCCGAACGCCTGCACCACGGCGCGGCGCGCCGCAGGGTAGCCGCCATCGAGGAAAATGGCGCCGATGAGCGCCTCGACGCAGTCGGCGAGCACTGAATCGGTGATCGCGGCGGCGCGCACATGATCGGCCAGCTTCAGCTCCCGCGCCACGCGCGCGAGCGAATCGCGGCGCACCAGGCTCGCGCGCAGCTGCGTCAGCTTGCCCTCGGGCAGCTGCGGAAAACGCGCGTAGAGCTCGTCGGCAACCGCGCACCCGAGCACGCCGTCGCCGAGGAACTCGAGCCGCTCGTTGTGGTCCGGGCCGTGGCTGCGGTGCGTGAGCGCCCGCTCGAGCAGCCGCGCGTCGCCGAAGCTGTGTCCCAGCAGCGCTACTGGCCTTTCGAGCTCGCCGCGTAGTCGATGTACAGTCCGACCGGGCCGAACAGCGGCACTTCCTTGCGGTAGGCGAAGGCGATGACGAGCTGGTTGCCTTCGCGCGTGATCTCGAGGTCCTTAGCCTGGATCGTGTTGATGTCGTCGATCGCGGCGCGGTTGTCGAAGGCGCGCCGCGCGTCAGCCGGGGTCTGCGCCGTGGGCGCGATCAGCTCGATTGCGGTCTTGGCGGTGCGGAACTCCAGGAACGACGGGATGAGCTTCATCGCGAAGAGCGCCAGCACCACGATCACGAACAAGACTCCGATCAGTCCCAGCAGGCTGAGGCCCTGCTGTTTCGTGCCCATCGGTTTCCCGCCCATCGCACCCTCCCTAGCGGAACGAGCCGAAGCGCCCGAGTTCGTTCAGGTTGAGCCAGATGAAGAACGCCTTGCCGACGATGTTCTCGTCCGGCACGAAGCCCCACACGCGGCTGTCGCTCGAGTTGTCCCGGTTGTCGCCCATCACGAAGTAATGGCCCGGCGGCACTGTGCAGGCCAGGCCGCTCGTATTGTAGTTGCAATTTCCGGCGAACGGGAACGAGCGCCCCGGCATCAGCGATGCCGGCGCGTCCTCGTCGAGCAATATTTCATGGTCGGTGCCGTTCACCGTCTCGACGAAGCGGCGCGAGAACTGCATGCGCTCGCGCGACAGGTAATCCTCCATCTGGCGCAGCGGCAACGCCGTGCCGTTGATGGAGAGCCGTTTGTTGCGGTATTCGATTCGGTCGCCCGGCAAGCCGATCACGCGCTTGATGTAGTCGAGCGACGGGTCTTCGGGGTAGCGGAACACCATCACGTCGCCGCGCTCGGGGCGAGCGACCTCGATCAGCTTGCGGTTCGCAACCGGCACCCGGATGCCATAGACGTACTTGTTGACGAGGATGAAGTCGCCGACGAGCAGCGTCGGCACCATCGAGCTCGACGGGATCTTGAACGGCTCGACGAGGAACGAGCGCAGCAGGAACACGATCAGGATCACCGGGAAGAAGCTGATCGAGTACTCGACCCACCAGGGCTGTTTCGTGTTCGCGGGCCTGCGCTCGCGCAGGAGAGCCGCGTCGAGCGCCCAGATCCCGCCGGTGACGAGGAGCAGGATCAGCAGAAATAGGGCGAAGTTCACAAAGGCAGCGCGAAGTTCAAACTGCGCTCATCCTTCCCCCCGCTGCAGCACCGCGAGGAACGCCTCCTGCGGGATCTCGACCGCGCCCACCTGCTTCATGCGCTTCTTTCCCTCCTTCTGCTTCTCCAACAGCTTGCGCTTGCGCGTGACGTCGCCGCCGTAGCACTTGGCAAGCACGTTCTTGCGCAGCGCCTTCACGTTCTCGCGCGCGATGATATGGCCGCCGATCGCCGCCTGGATCGCGACATCGAACATCTGGCGAGGGATCAGGCTTCTCAACTTGTTCACCAGCTCGCGTCCCCTGTGCTGCGCGCCGGAGCGGTGCACCATGCTCGAGAGCGCGTCGACGCGCTCTCCGTTCACCAGGATGTCGAGGCGCACCATGTCGGCGGCGCGGTACTCCTTGAACTCGTAGTCGAGCGAGCCATAGCCGCGGGTCGCCGATTTCAGGCGATCGAAGAAGTCGAGCACCACCTCGTTGAGCGGCAGGTCGTACGAGATCACAACGTGGCGCGCCGAGTAGTGCATGTTGGTCTGCGTGCCGCGCTTTTCCGTGCACAGCTCGATCACCGGGCCGACGTACTCCTGCGGCACGAAGATCTTGCACGCCATGATCGGCTCGCGGAATTCCTCGATCGTCCCCACCGGCGGCAGCCGCGAGGGATTGGACACCTGCTCGACCGTGCCGTCGCGCAGCTTCACCTCGTACACCACCGAGGGGGCGGTGGTGATGAGGGTCTGGCCGTACTCGCGCTCGAGGCGCTCCTGCACGATGTCCATGTGGAGCAGGCCCAGGAAGCCGCAGCGGAAGCCGAAGCCGAGCGCCTGCGAAGTCTCGGGCTCGTAGTGGAACGAGGCGTCGTTAAGGTGCAGCTTCTCGAGCGCGTCGCGCAGCGCTTCGTACTCGCTGGCTTCGACCGGGTAGAGCCCGGCGAACACCTGCGGCTTGATTTCCTTGAATCCCGGCAGCGGCTTGGCCGCCGGCTTGGCGGCGAGTGTCACGGTGTCGCCGACCTTGGCGGCGCGCACCTCCTTGATCCCGGCGGTAACGAACCCCACTTCGCCCGCTTTCAGGTCTTCCTTGGTCTTCGACTTGGGCGTAAAAACACCCACCTGGTCGCACAGATACGAGGCGCCGGTGCTCATGAGCAGGATGCGCTCCTTGGGCCGCAGCGTGCCTTCCACGACGCGCACGAGCATGACCACGCCCACGTAGTTGTCGAACCAGGAGTCGATGATCAGCGCTTGCAGCGGGGCGGCCTCGTCGCCGGCCGGCGGCGGCACCTTGGCGATCACCGCCTCGAGGATGGCATCGACGTTCTCGCCGGTCTTGGCGCTCGCGCGGATCGCGTCCTGCGCCGGGATGCCGATCACGTCTTCAATTTCCTGGATCGCCTTGGCCGGGTCGGCGGAGGGCAGGTCGATCTTGTTGAGCACCGGGATCACCTCGACGCCCTGCTCGGTCGCGGTGTAGCAGTTCGCCACGGTCTGCGCTTCGACGCCCTGCGACGCATCGACCACCAGGACCGCGCCCTCGCACGCGGCGAGCGAGCGGCTCACCTCGTACGAGAAGTCGACGTGCCCGGGAGTGTCGATCAGGTTCAACAAGTAGACCTCGCCGCTCTTCGACCGATACTCGAGCGCGGCGGTCTGCGCCTTGATGGTGATGCCGCGCTCGCGCTCGAGCTCCATGGTGTCGAGCACCTGCTCCGCCATCTCGCGCTCGGCGAGCCCGCCGCACATCTGGATGAAGCGGTCGGCGAGCGTCGACTTGCCGTGGTCGATGTGCGCGATGATGGAAAAGTTGCGGATCCGGGTCTGCATCGGAAAAGCGCGCGATTTTAGCGCAGCTTGGCGATCGCTTCCGGCGTCAGCCGGTGCTTATAGACCAGATCCTCGAATACCAAGACAGGCACGTCGCGCCCGTACTTCAGGCGCAGCGCGAGGTCCGAATCGACGTCGATTTCTTCGAACGCGAGGCCGAGCGCGCGCAGCTGCTGCGCCATCTCCTCGCAGAGATGGCAGCCGCTGCGGCGGTACAACTTAGCCCTTGTCAGTTAAGCCGGAGATCGTGACGAAGGCGGTGCTTTCACCACGCCGCACCTGGAGGGTGATCACCGCGTTCTTGTCGAGGCCGGCGAGCAGCTTGTTGAACTGCTCAACCGACTTGAGCTCGGTATGCTGGCCCTTGTGCACCAGGGTGAGCAGCACATCGCCCTTGCGCACGTCGGCCTTGGAGTCGGGCCGCACGTCGGTCACGACCAGGCCATGCGACAGGGAGAGGCCCTTCTTCTGCTCGGGCGAAAGCTCGCCCACTACGAGCCCGAGCCGGTTCGCCGGGGCCTCCGCCTGCGGCTTGGCGCGGCTCGCCGGCGCGCTGGCGGCGACGCGGTCTTCCTGCAGCTCGGCCACCGTGATATTCAGCTTGCGCGGCTGCCCCTTTCGCCACACGTCGAGCGTCGACTGCGAGCCTGGCCGCGTCGAGCCCACGAGCCGCGGCAGGTCGCTCGAGCTCTCGACCGGCTTGCCGTCGAACGCGAGGATAATATCGGTTGCCTCGACGCCCGCCTTGTCCGCGGGGCTGCCCTTCTCCACCGCGTTCACCAGCGCGCCGCGCGGCCGGTCGAGGCCGAACGAGGTGGCGAGGTCGCGCGTGACCTCCTGGATCACGACGCCGATGCGGCCGCGCGCGACGCGGCCCTTCTCGCGCAACTGCTTCTGGATGTCGAGCGCCACGTCGATCGGAATGGCGAAGGAAAGCCCCATGAAGCCGCCGGTGCGGCTGTAGATCTGGGAGTTGACGCCCACCACTTCACCGCGCATGTTGAAGAGCGGCCCGCCCGAGTTGCCGGGGTTGATCGCGACGTCGGTCTGGATGAAGGGGACGAAGTTCTCCTGCGGCAGCGAGCGGCCCTTGGCGCTCACGATGCCGGCGGTGACCGTGTTCTCGAAGCCGAACGGCGAGCCGATCGCCACCACCCACTCGCCGACCTTGAGCTTGTTCGGGTCGCCGAAGCGCACCGCGGGAAGGCCGGTCGCGTCGATCTTGATCACCGCGATGTCGGTGCGCCGGTCGGCGCCGATCACCTTGGCCTTGAACTCGCGCTTGTCGGTGAAGCGCACGTTGATCTCGTCCGCGCCCTCGATGACGTGCGCGTTGGTGAGGATGTAGCCGTCCGCGCTGATGATGAATCCCGAGCCGAGCGAGCGCGCCTCCGGGCGCGGCCCCGGGCCGGGCTGCTGGCGCGGGATGAAGCGGCGGAAGAACTCGAGCACCTCCTCGTCCTCCATGCCCGGCACCTGGGGCGCGGTGCCGGTCCGGCGCGGCGCCTGGGTGGTGCTGATGTTGACCACCACATTGCCCTGGTCGTCGACCAGGCGGGTGAAATCGGGCAGCTCACGCGCCGCTTGGGCAAATGCGTGCGCCGGCACGGCGGCGCATAAAGCGGCGAGCCAGAGGGTCAGGACGGCCTTTACTGCGTTCATCTTGGTCTCCCAATACTACTGCGGGCGGCGATATTCGACAGCATTGGCTATGCGCTGCACGCTCGCCGCCGGCGCCTCGCCCACCACGGTCACCATATGGTTGGCGACCTCGCGAGTATAGATATGGATCGCGCCCATGCTTGCAAGCCCGGTGCGCACGGGGTCGCTGCGCCCTTCGAGCGACTCAATGAATACCGATACCGCGGCGAGGCCGTCCGAATACACGAGCTGCCCCGCCGAGCGTGATTCGCCCAGCCGCCGCCGCAGCTCGATCACCTTCTGGAAGCCGGGCAGCTCTGCCGAGAGCCCCCATCCCGCAAGGCGGGCGGGCGTGGCCTCGGCGTCTTCGACGCGCCATTTGGCCGAAGCGTGGCGCACCTTCACCATGTCGCGCGTCACCCCGCCGATTGTGAGCTGCGTGAACGAGAACTGCTCGACCTGATCGCCGGCGGGGTCCACGGTCACCGCCTTGAGCAGCATGCCGCTCCCGGTGTCGGCGTAAAGCCGGTAGCCGTAGCGCAAGTTGTCCTTCGGCCGGAGCACGATCGCCTGGCAGTCGTAGCCCGCGATGCGCCGGACCTTTCCGAGCTCGATCTCGTAGTGGCGCGCGAGCGCCGTGATGCGCTCGGGCAGAAGCGCGGGAAAGTCGCGCTCGGTGCGCCGGTCGACCTTCACCAGGCTCTTGCCCGGGAGGTAGCAGCGCACCGTGTCCTTGGTGCGCACGATCTCGCGCGGCACGCCGTCCAGCACCTCGAGCTTCTCGATGTCGCCCGAGGCATCGACGTAGCGTGTGATGCGCGAGGTCTCGCTGCGGCTCCCATTCTGGTAGACGAAAGTGCCGGTATAGGAGAGCTTCTGCGTCGCGTCGTGGATCTTGCGCAGCCAGGTGAGCGCCTCGGCCGATTGCGCATGGACCGCTGCGGGACCCAGCGTGCACAGCGCCGCGAGCAGGATCCCGTGCAGCCTCACCGGCGCGGCTCCACCGCCTGCTCGGCCACGGTGCGTGCGTAGGGGGCCATGCCCTGCAGGGAGATGCGCGGCGAAAATCCCTGGTGCGCAAGCAGGTAGTCGTTCGCCGTGCTCGGCAGCGGAACGATGTCGGGCTTGGGCTCGGGCTGCACCTGCGCCACGGGCGCTGGCGCCGTCGTCTGCGGCGGCGGCGCAAAAGCGACCCACCCTACGAGGGCAACCGCGGCAACGCTCGCGGCGGCGGACAGGGCAAACCATTTGCGGGTTTCGGCCTGGCGCGCACGCGGCGCGAGCACGGTCGGCTCGGCGGCGAGGCGCGTGGACAGGCGTTGGGCGAAGTCGGCGGACAGCAGCCGGCTCTCGCCCATCGCGTCGCTGATCAACTGGTAAGTGCGCCACGCGCGCACCGCCTCGCGGTCGCTTCCGAGCGCCTGAATCACGTCGGCGGCGGACTTATCGTCCAGCTCGCCGTCCATCAATGCCGAGAGCTTTTCCTTCATACCCCTACCACCTGCCTTTTCCCGTCACCACCTGCGGTTTTTCCGGGTGTCCAGAAGCGGCCTCAGCTGCTCGGCGATCGCTTCCCGCGCCCGGAAGATCCTCGATCGGACCGTTCCGATCGGGCAATCCATCGCTTTCGCGATGTCCTCGTAGCTCATCCCCTCAATCTCGCGCATCTGAATCGCGGTGCGCAGCTCCTCGGGCAGCTGCTCTATCGTCGCATTCACCGTCTTTGCGATCTCTTTCGACAGCAACACGCTCTCGGGCGTGTTGATATCGCGCAGCTGCTCACCTTCCTCGAATCCCTCCGCGTCCTCGGCCTCTACCTCGGTCGAAGTCGGCGCCCGCCGACCCATGGCCATGAGATAGTTCTTGGCCGTATTAATTCCAATCCGGTACAGCCACGTGTAAAACGCGCTGTCGCCACGGAATGCAGGGAGGGCCCGGTAGGCCTTGATGAACGCCTCCTGCGTCACATCCTCGACCTCGGCTGGGTCTCGGATGAAGCGCGACAGCAGGCGCGCCAGCTTTCGCTGGTACTTCTCAACAAGCAGCTCGAAGGCCTGCTTGTCGCCGCGCTGCGCCCTCGCGACCAACTGCCGGTCGATGTCGCGGTCGCTCATCGACCGCCTTCAACCGCTGGCCGCCGGCGCCGCGCAGGGGCTCCCCACCCCGGACGAACAGCCCGCGGACTTACGTCCCGGTTCCAACGCCTATGTGCCACAGACACACGCACTTGGAAATAGTTCGGCGTCCCGCCGCCGTACGCCTCAGGCGGGAAGTTGCTCCGACGCCACGGCGCGGCGGTCTTTGGGCAGCCTGCCCCAGAGCGCCCATAGCCGCAGCCGCCTGAACTCGTCCGCGCCGAGCATGTCACGCGTGACGAGGACGGTGCGGCGTAAAGGGCGGCGCACCGGCAGCGTCACCAGGAACCGGCTGACGTGCCGGTTGTGCCCGAGCTCCACCGCGCAGCGCCGGCCGTCCCTGAGCTCGAGCGTCATTTCATTCCCTGACAATTCGATCGCCCGCACCGAGGCCGCCGATCCGTGCAGCCCCCGCGCCCACGCGGCAGCAATGCCAAGCGCCAGCACGCCCACGGTGAGCGCGGTCCCCGCGAAACCTTGCAGGAATGTCAAGATCGACGCCGCCGCGGCGCCGTGCAGCACGAGAATCGCGGCCGCAAGGGTCCAGGAGCGGGAAAGCTCCAGGCGCGTGCCGCTCAAGGACGCGCGAAAACCAAGGTCGCGTTGGTACCGCCAAAGCCGAACGAGTTCGACAGCGCTACGCGGATCGGCATCCTGCGCGCCTCGTTCGGCACGTAGTCGAGGTCGCAGTCGGGGTCGGGCGTGCGCAGATTGATGGTCGGCGGCGAGACCTGGTCGCGGATCGCGAGCGCCGTGAACACCGCCTCGACCCCGCCCGCAGCGCCGAGCAGGTGCCCCGTCATCGATTTGGTGGAGTTCACCGCGGCTTTTGCAGCGTGGCTGCCCAGCAGGCGTTTCACCGCCTTGGTCTCGGCGATGTCGCCGAGCGGGGTCGAAGTGCCGTGGGCGTTGATGTAGTGCACCTCGCCCGGCTCAACGGCGGCGTCCTTCAGCGCGTTGCGCATGCAACGGAACGCGCCGTCGCCGTCCTCGCTCGGCGCGGTCATGTGGTAGGCGTCGGCCGAGACCCCGTAGCCCAGCAACTCGCAGTAGATGCGCGCGCCGCGCGCTCGCGCGTGCTCATGTTCCTCGAGCACCATCGCCCCCGCGCCCTCTCCTAGCACGAAGCCGTCGCGCTCCTTGTCCCACGGACGGCTCGCCGTCGCCGGGTCGTCGTTGCGCGTCGATAACGCGCGCGCCGCGGCGAAGCCGCCGATGGCGAGCTCGGTCACGACCGCTTCGGAGCCGCCGGCGACCATCACGTCGGCCTCGCCATAGCGGATCGACTTCATCGCCTCGCCGATGCAGTGCGTGGAGGTGGTGCACGCGGTGACCATCGCGAGGTTCGGTCCCTTGGCGCCGAGCTCGATCGAAAGCAGCCCCGCGGTCATGTTGATGATGGTGCCGGGAATGAAGAACGGCGATAGGCGCCGCGGTCCGCGCTCGCGCAGCTCCTGGTGCTGCGCCTCGATCAGCGGCAGTCCGCCGATGCCCGAGCCGTAATTGACGCCGATGCGTTCGGCGTTCTGCGCTGTGACCTGGAGGCCCGACTCGCGCCACGCCTGCAGCGCCGCAGCGAGGCCGTAGTGGATGAAAAGATCCATGCGCCGCGCTTCCTTCGGCGACATGTAGGGCGAGACGTCGAAGCCCTTAACCTCGCCCGCGATCTGGCAAGCGAGGCGCGATGGGTCAAAGCGCGTGATGCGGGTAATGCCCGATTTTCCGGCGAGGGCGCTGTCCCAAGCTTCAGCGACGGTGTTTCCGATCGGGCTGACGATCCCCAGCCCGGTGACCACGACTCGGCGGCGACTCACGAACGCGTTTTGCCTGCTTCTTCCCGGCTACGATTTGGCGTGGGCCTTGATGTAGTCGACTGCCTGCTGCACGGTGGTGATCTTTTCGGCCTCCTCGTCCGGAATCTCGGTCTCGAATTCCTCCTCGAGCGCCATCACCAGCTCCACGGTATCGAGCGAATCGGCGCCGAGGTCGTCGACGAACGATGACTCGTTCTTGATTTCGCCCTCGTTCACGCCGAGCTGCTCGGCGATGATCTTCCTGACTCTTTGTTCGACGTTTTCCATCGCTGCTCCTTCCCGAAGAGGGGGCGTATTTTACGACATGTACATGCCGCCGTTGACGTGCAGCACCGCTCCGGTCACATAGCCGCCGCTGGGCGAGGCGAGGTAGGCGACCGCGGCGGCGACGTCCTGCGGCGTGCCGAGCCGACCGAGCGGAATCTGCTCAAGCAGCGCTTTTCGCTGATCGTCCGAAAGCGCGCGGGTCATGTCGGTATCGATGAAGCCGGGCGCGACGCAGTTCACCGTGATGTTGCGGCTGCCGAGCTCGCGAGCGAGAGTTTTCGTCAACCCCATCACGCCGGCCTTCGCCGCCGCGTAGTTCGCCTGCCCCGGGTTGCCGGAGGCGCCGACCACGGAAGTGATGTTGATGATCCGTCCCCAGCGCGCCTTCATCATGCCGCGCATTACCGCGCGCGAGAGGCGGAAGATGGCGCGCAGGTTCGTTTCGATCACTTCGTCCCACTCGGCGTCCTTCATGCGCAGCGCGAGGTTGTCGCGCGTGATGCCCGCGTTGTTCACGAGGATCTGGATGTCGCCCAGCTCCTTCTGAATGCTCTCGACCACCGAATCCATCTGCGCAGCATCACGCACGTTCAGCACTTTGCCGATGCCGGGAACCTTCGCTGCGCCGGACTCGCTGGTCGCGGTGCCGACGACCTTGGCACCGTGCCTCGCCAGCTCTTCGGCGATCGCGCGGCCAATGCCGCGCGAGGCGCCCGTGACGAGCGCAACCTTTCCTTCTAGCATTTCAGCGCCTCTTCCAGAGACGCGCGATCGGCGGCCGCGAGCGCCTTGATGTCGGGCGCGATGCGCTTCGTCATCCCGGCGAGCACCTTCCCGGGTCCGCATTCGACGATATGCGTGACCCCGGCGTCGGCCATCTTGCGGATCGTCTCCACCCAGCGCACCGGCGATGCCGCTTGGCGCACCAGCGCGTCCATGATCCGGGCCGGGTCGCTCTCGGTCGCGACATCGACATTGTTCACCACCGAGATCTTCGGCGCGGCGATGCTCACCTTCTCCAGGTAGCCCTTGAGCCTGGCCGCGGCCGGTTGCATCAACGTCGAGTGGAACGGCGCACTTACCGGCAGCGCCATCGCGCGCTTCGCGCCTCTCGCCTTGCAAAGCTCCATCGCGCGCTCGACGGCACCCTTTTCGCCCGCGATCACCACCTGGCCGGGCGCGTTGTAGTTCACCGGCTGAACCACGCCGCCCGCCTCGACGCAGGCCGCGCGCACCGCGTCATCGTCGAGCATGAGGATGGCGGCCATCGCGCCCTGCCCTTCGGGCACCGCTTCCTGCATCGACTGCGCCCGGAAGCGAACGAGCGGCAGGCAATCCCGGAAGGAAATCACCTCGGCCGCGACCAGCGCCGTGTATTCGCCCAGGCTGTGTCCCGCCACCATGTCGGGCACCGGACCGCCGAGCCCGCGCCACGCCCGGTAGGCGGCGTAGCCCGCCGTCACCATGGCGGGCTGCGTGTTCACGGTGAGGTTGAGCGCCTGCTGGGGCCCTTCGCGCAGCAGCCGGTCGAACTCTGCCCCGAGGACCTGCGCCGCCTCTTTCCTGACCTGCTCGATCTCCGGCAAGCCGCCGTAGCCTTCCAGCATGCCGACGGCTTGCGACCCCTGCCCCGGAAAAACCATCGCGAGCTTCATAGCGTCACCACGCTCGAGCCCCAGGTGAAGCCGCCGCCCACCCCTTGCAGCAGAAGCCGGTGACCGGGGCGGATCTTTCCCGCGCGCACGAATTCGTCGAGCGCGAGAGGCACCGACGCCGCGGAGGTGTTGCCGTGGTGGTCGACTGTCACCACGAGCCTTTCGGGCGGCAAGCCGAGCTTCCGTGCGGTCGCATCGAGGATTCGCACGTTGGCCTGGTGCGGAATCAGCCAGTCGATGTCCTCGAGCGTCATGCCGGCCGCGGCGACCGTCTCGCGCGCCGACTCCTCCAGCACCTTCACCGCGAACTTGAACACCGCCGGGCCGTTCATCTGCAGGAAGGGCGAGCCTGCGACGGCGCCGCCGCACACGTTTCCCGGCACCGACAGCATTCCCGCATGGCTGCCGTCGGCGCGCAGCACGCTCGCGTGAATGCCGGGCGTTGCGTCCGCGGAGAGGACCACGGCGCCCGCCCCGTCGCCGAAGAGCACGCAGGTACCGCGGTCGTTCCAGTCCAGGATGCGCGAGAAGACTTCGGCCCCCACCACCAGCGCCTTATTGTGCCGGCCGGATTTGATAAAGGCGTCCGCGGTGGCGATGCCGTAGACGAAGCCGCTGCACACCGCCTGCAGGTCGAAGGCCGCGCTGCCTTTCACGCCGAGCTTCGCCTGGAGAAGGCACGCCGTGCTTGGGAACACATAGTCCGGCGTCGAGGTGGCGACAATGATGAGATCGATGTCCTCGGCCGCGATCGCGGCGGCCTGCAGAGCCTGCCTCGATGCTTCCAGCGCCAGGTCGCTCGACGCCTGAGTCTTTTCCGCGATGTGGCGCCGGACGATGCCGGTGCGTTCGCGGATCCAGGCGTCGCTCGTGTCGAGCCGCGCGGCGAACTCGGCGTTCGTCATGATGCGCGGCGGGAGGTAGCTGCCAGTGCCGCGGATGCGCGAATAGATCATTGCAGCGGCGCGGGCTGCGGGTACAGCTCCGCCATGCGCGCCGCGATGCGCTGCGGCACGTTGTTGCGCACTTCGTCCACCGCGCGCTCGAGCGCCTGGCTGAAGGCGAAGATGTCGGCCGAGCCGTGGCTCTTCACCACAATCCCGCGCAGCCCGAGCAGGCTCGCGCCGTTGTAGCGCCGGGGATCGAGCCGGTCGTGGAACGCGCGCAGCACCGGCATCGCCGCGAGGCCTGCAAGCCGGGTGAGCGCATTGCGCGAGAACTCTTCGCGCATCGTCGCGGCCATCATCTCCGCCACGCCTTCCGAGCACTTGAGCGCGACGTTACCGACGAAGCCGTCGCACACGACGACGTCGACCGAGCCCTTGTAGATGTCGTTGCCCTCGACGTTGCCGGCGAAATTGAGCCCGCTCGTGCGCAGCAGGGCGGCCGCCTGCTTTACCGCCTCGTTGCCCTTGATGTCCTCTACGCCGATATTGAGCAGCCCGATCGTCGGCCGGTCCCTGTGCTCCACCGCGGCGACCAGCATCGCACCCATGATGCCGAACTGCAGCAGGTGCTCGGCGGTGCAATCGACGTTGGCGCCGAGATCCAGCACGTACGTATGCATGCCCCTCATGTTGGGAAGCACGGTTGCGATCGCCGGCCGATCGATGCCCGGCAGCGTCTTCAGCACGAAGCGCGAGATCGCCATCAGCGCGCCGGTGTTGCCGGCGCTGACGCAGGCATGCGCCTCGCCGCTTTTCACGAGGTCCACCGCAACGCGCATCGACGAGTCCTTTTTGGCGCGCAACGCCTGCGCCGGCGGCTCGTCCATCGCCACGACTTCGCCGGCGTGGTGCACGCGCAGGCGCGGCCCGGTGGCCGCGCGCCGGGCGGCGAGCTCGGCCTCGAGCGCGTCGCGCACGCCGACCAGTACGATGTCGACTTCGGGCAGGCGCGCCTGGAATTCGATCGCAGCGGGGACCGTTACATGGGGGCCGTGATCGCCGCCCATGCAATCGACCGCGACGGTGATCAACGCGGCTACTCTTCGCGGGTCTTGAGGACTTTCTTGCCGCGATAGAAGCCGGTCGGGCTGACATGATGGCGCAGATGCGTCTCGCCGCTGGTCGGCTCGACCGCGATCGCTGGCGCGCTCAGGTGATCGTGCGAGCGGCGCATGCCGCGCCGGGACGGCGACTTCTTGTCCTTGTGAACTGCCATTTGTACGACTCCTCTTTAGATCAGTGCTTGTTGTGCATCAGCCCGCGCAGCCCGGCGAACGGCAGAATTTTTTCCTCCCGGTCGCCCGCCCCGCCCGCGGTGCAGCTCTCGTGCCGCGGAGCGTACGGCACCGCGAGAATCAGCTCGTCCTCGATCAGCTCGCGCACCGCCATCTCCTTGCCCGCGACCACCCGGTCGGGTGCGTGCGCGTCGGCCGGCTCATCATGGATCTCGGCGAGCGTGGAGGCGAGCACGAGCGTCTCGTCCGTCTTCACTTCGAACGCCATCGGCTCCAGGCAGCGCTGGCAGCGCAGCGTGAGCCTGCCGCTCACCTTGAGGCGCAGAGCCGGCCGCCCGCGCTCGTCGCGCACTCCGCTGATTTCGTACGCGACCTCGCCGGCATCCGACGCGAGCACGTCGCGCAGGCGCGGAAAGTCCTTCAGCGACCAGACCCCCTGCTGCGTTGCGCCGGCCGACGCGAACTCGAAGCCGTCGATCGTCGGCTGGTGCGACATAAACGTGAAATAATACCCGGGCTCAAAAGCCCCGTCAAAACAAAGTGATGGCTCAACGTGGCGGACTCGTACTGGCCTCGGGCTCGCGCTACCGGAAAGCGCTCCTCGAGCGGCTCGGTTTGCCCTTCGAGGCGCTCTCGCCCGATGTGGACGAGACGCCGCTCGGCGCTGAAGCACCGGCCGACACGGCGCTCCGCCTGTCGCTTCTCAAGGCGCGCGCGCTGGCGCACCGCGGCGATCTCATCATCGGAGCCGACCAGGTCGCCTCGTGCGAAGGCCGCCGCTATGACAAGCCGGGTACTCACGACAGCGCTGTGCGCCAGCTGCGGGAGCTGAGCGGCAAGACGGTCGAGTTCCACACCGCGGTAACGCTGCTCGATTCCCGGAAGAAGACGCACGAGTCGCGCCTCGTGCCGTGCCGCGTCGTGTTCCGGGCGCTCGACGAGCGCCGCATCCAGGCCTACCTCGAGCGCGAAAGGCCTTACGACTGCTCGGCGAGCGCCAAGGCGGAGGGGCTCGGCATCGCGCTCATCGAGCGCATCGAGACCGACGACCCGAGCTCGCTCATCGGCCTGCCGCTCATCGCGCTCACCGCGATGCTCGAGCGCGCAGGAATGCCAGTCCTTTGATTCTCTACGCCATCCCGACGCCTCTTGGAAGCTCGCCGGAAGAAGCGCTGCCGGCGCCGACGCTGAACACGATAAAAGGAGTCAAAGACTTCGTGGTGGAGAACGCGAAGAGCGCGCGAGCGTTTCTCGGTGCGCTCGGCATGCCGGTGCGCAGCCTCAACCTCAAGGTGATCGGCGAGGAGCGCGACCCGCTCGCGCCGCTGCGGCAGAAGCGCCCTCTCGGCCTGCTCTCCGAAGCCGGCTGCCCGGCGATCGCCGACCCGGGTGCTGCGGTGGTCGAGGCCGCGCATCGGGAAGGCTACCGCGTGGTGCCGCTCGTCGGCCCCTCCTCGATCGTGCTCGCGCTGATGGCCTCCGGCCTCGAGGGACAACGCTTCGCTTTCTGCGGCTATCTGCCTCGGGAAAATAGCGATCGAAGCCG
>DATADT010000315.1:0-2204 GCA_036258355.1 Burkholderiales bacterium | reverse complement strand
GCGCCGGCGGCGGCGCGGACGCCTTGTCGCCGCGACGCGGCATCTCGGCGCCGTAGGTGAGCGCGCCGACGTCGATTCCCTGGTCGGGGAAGATCGCGGCCAGCGAGACGATGATGCCGCTGCCGATCGCGGTGGCGCGCTGCAGCTGGAAGCGGTCGATTGCGGCGATCACGTCCTCGCGGTTGCGCGTGGGCGCCTGCGCTACCGTGGCGGTGCCTGCGAAGGCAACCACGCCGATGCGCACGTTCTCGGGCTGCTCGGCGACGAACTGCTTGGCCGCGTTCTGCGCCGCGACCAAGCGGTTCGGCTCGACGTCGGTCGCGCGCATGCTGCCGGAGATGTCCATGGCGAGGATCACGGTCTCGTGCTGGGTCGGGAGCGTGATCGTCGCCTGCGGGCGTGCGATCGCGATCAGCATGGCGGCGAGCGCCACGAAGAAGAGCAGCGGCGGGATGTGCCGCTTGATGCGGCTGCCCATGCTCATCGCCTCGCGCACCAGGCCGAGGCTCGCGTAGCGCAGCGCGAGCTTTCTCTTGCGGCGCAGGACGAAGAAATAGGCGGCGGCTAGCAGCGGCAGCGCTAGCATGAGCCAGAGCAGCTCGGGCCAGATGAAGGTCATTGCACGAGCTCCAGATGCCGCGGCACGGAGGCGCCGGCGGCAAGGCGGCTGCGGCGCTTGCGCATGTCGGCGAAGCGGCGGATGGCGTCGACGAGATCGTCGTCGGTGGAGAGCTCGAGCGCGTCGACGCCGGCCGCGCGGAACGCGGCGCGCAGGTTGCGCTCCCGGCGCTCGGCCGCCGCTGCAAAGCGCTTGCGGAAGCCGCGGTCGTGGGTGTCGACGAAGATCTGCTCGCCAGTCTCGGCGTCCTGCACCACCAGCATGCCGAGATCGGGCAGGCTCGCCTCGAGCGGGTCGTGCAGCCGCACCGCCACCACCTCGTGGCGCTGCACGAGCTGGCCGAGCGGCCGTTCCCAGCCCGGGACGCTGAAGAAGTCCGACACCAGGAACACGAGCGAGCGCCGCCGCATCATGTGCGCGCCCGCGACGAGGAGCTCCGAAAGATCGGTGGGCGAATTGCGCTTCGCCGGCGGCCGCGCAATCATCGTGTGCAGCATCTGCAGCACGTGGCGCCGGCCGCTGCGCGCCGGCAGCACGGCGTCGACGTCCTCGCCGTAGAAGAGCGCGCCGACCTTGTTGCCGTGGCGCGTGAGGATGCGCGCGAGCACCGCGACGAAATCGGCCGAGACCGTCCGCTTGCGCACCTCACCCGAGCCGAAATCCACCGAGGAAGAAAGATCCAGCAGGAACCACGCGGTCACCTCGCGGTCCTCGTGGTATTCGCGCACATGGGGCACCTGCAGCCGTGCGGTGACGTTCCAGTCGATATGGCGTACGTCGTCGCCGTACTGGTATTCACGCAAGTCGGCGAGGTCCAGTCCGAAGCCGCGGAAGAGCGTGCGGTAATCGCCCTGCAGCAACCCGTCGAGCCGGCGGATCACCGTCCACTCGAGGCGCCGCAGCACCGCTTCGGGGTTACGCGCCTGCGACCTTGACATGCGTCTCGAGCGGCTTGGCCGGCGGTCGGATGTGCTGCATCACGCGGCCGATGAGCTCGTCGGGCGACAGGCCCTCGGCAAGCGCCTCGTACGAAAGCACCAGGCGATGGCGGAAGACATCCGGCACGAGATCGGTGACATCCTCGGGCAGCGCGTAGTCACGCCCGCGCAAAAATGCAAGCGCGCGCGCACCCTCGATCACGTTGATCGGCGCGCGCGGGCTCGCGCCGTAGGTGATGTATCTACCCAGGCCCTTGATGCCGAAGCGCTCGGGCTCGCGCGTCGCGGCAGCGAGGCGCACCGCGTACTGCATGAGCGAGGGCTCGACGTAGCCCTTTCGGCATTCGCGCTGCAGCGCGCCGAGCTCTTCGGTGCCCGCCACGCCGTGCGGCTCGGGAAGGAGGCCGGTGACGCGCTCGACGATGACGAACTCTTCCTCTTCGGTCGGGTAGTCGACCAGCACTTTCATCATGAAGCGGTCGACCTGCGCTTCGGGCAGCGGATAGGTGCCCTCGGTCTCGATCGGGTTCTGCGTCGCCATCACGAGGAAAGGCGCGGGCACGCGGTGCGTCTCGCCCGCGATCGTGACCTGGCGCTCCTGCATCACTTCCAGCAGCGCGCTCTGCACCTTCGCTGGCGCACGGTTG
>DATADT010000314.1:0-2001 GCA_036258355.1 Burkholderiales bacterium | reverse complement strand
CGACAATATTTAGTTCGTCCCCGCCGGCAATGCCTCCCGGCGGATGCACCACGATGGCGTGGCAGCGTTGCGGCCCGTCGGGATAGAGCGGCTTTTGAACCACGAGCGGGCCTTCGGAGCGCCGGTCCACGAGGACGGTTTTCCGGTCAATGCTTTTGAAACCCAGGGAAAGCGACGCTTTCCAAGACGCGGCGAGCGGCTCGGCGAGCTGCATGGGTTCATCATACCGTCAGCAGACGGCGCACCCCATCGGCGTCCATGTCGGCGCCGCGTCCGCGCGCGACGATCTCGCCGCGCTCCATCACCAGGTACTGGTCGGCGAGCGAGCGCGCGAAGTCGTAGTACTGCTCGACCAGGAGGATCGCCATCTCCCCGGTCGCGGCGAGAGCGCGGATGGCGCGCTCGATCTCCTTGATGATCGAGGGCTGGATACCTTCGGTAGGCTCGTCGAGGATCAGGAGCTTCGGCTTCATCACCAGCGCGCGGGCGATCGCGAGCTGCTGCTGCTGGCCTCCCGACAAATCCCCGCCGCGCCGGCGCAGGATGTGCGAAAGCATCGGAAAGAGCTCGAAGATGCGCGCGGGGATCTCGCGCGCGGCCATGAGCAGGTTCTCCTCGACCGTGAGGCGCGGGAAGATCTCGCGCCCTTGCGGTACGTAGCCCAGCCCGGCGCGTACGCGCTGGTAAGGCTTTGCATTCATGAGATCCGTGTCGCCGAAGCGAATCTTGCCGCTACGCGCCGGCACAAGCCCCATCAGGGTCTTGAGGAGCGTGGTCTTGCCGACGCCGTTGCGGCCAAGAAGCGCGCTCACCTTGCCGGCGGGCGCCTCGAAGCCCACGTCGCGGAGGATGTGGCTCCCGCCGTAGTATTGGTTCAGTCCGTCAACGACCAAGATAGACCTCGATTACGCGGGGATCGTTCTTCACGCTGTCCATCGGCCCTTCGGCGAGCACGCGGCCCTCGTGCAGCACGGTGACCTTGCGGGCGATGGTCTCGATGAAGGCCATGTCGTGCTCGACCACGACGAGCGAGTGCGTGCCGGCAAGCGAGAGGAAGAGCTCCGCGGTGCGTTCGGTTTCCTGGTCGCTCATGCCGGCGACCGGCTCGTCGAGGAGAAGCAGCTTCGGTTCCTGCACGAGGAGCATGCCGATCTCGAGCCACTGCTTCTGGCCGTGCGACAACAACCCCGCGACGCGCTCGGCCGATTCCCGCAGCCCGATGAGGGTAAGCGTAGCAGCGATGCAGTCTTTTTGTTCGGAATCGAGTTTCGAACGAAGCGTTGCGCGGACGCGCTTGTCCGCCTTCATCGCGAGCTCGAGGTTCTCGAACACCGTGAGCCGCTCGAAGATCGTGGGCTTCTGGAACTTGCGGCCGATGCCGGCGTGCGCGATCTCGGCTTCCGACAGCCGTGTCAGGTCGGCCGACTGCCCGAACACTGCCTTGCCCTCGTCGGGGCGCGTCTTGCCGGTGACGACGTCCATCAGGGTGGTCTTGCCGGCGCCGTTCGGGCCGATCACGCAGCGCAGCTCGCCCGAATCGATCGTGAGGGAGAGGTTGTCCAGCGCCTTGAAGCCGTCGAAGCTGACCGTGATGCCGTCCAGGTACAGGACCGTGCCGTGCGCGGCCGCCGTCACCTCGGGCAGGGTCGCTGGCTTCATCGCCTGCCGAAGAGACCGCTCATTGACCCTATGAGGCCCCGCGGCATGAACAGCGTGACCGCGATAAAGATCGCGCCGAGCGCGAACAGCCAGTACTCGGGGAACGCGACGGTGAAGAAGCTCTTCGCGCCGTTGACGAGCCCCGCGCCGAGAATCGCGCCGAGGAGCGTGCCGCGGCCGCCGACCGCGACCCAGATCGCGATCTCGATCGAGTTCGCGGGCGACATCTCGCTCGGGTTGATGATCCCCACCTGCGGCACGTAGAGCGCGCCCGCGATCCCGCAAAGCACCGCCGAAAGCGTGAAGATCGCCACCTTGTAGTGCACCGTGTTGTAGCCGCAG
>DATADT010000313.1:0-1958 GCA_036258355.1 Burkholderiales bacterium | reverse complement strand
CTTCGCCTCGGCGGTGGCGGTGGCGCTGATCGCGCTCCTGTGGCTGTTCCTCGAGCGGACACGCTACGGCGCCCTCATCAAGGCCGGCGCCCACGATAGCGAGATGGTCCGCGTGCTCGGCGTCAACCTCCGGCGGCTTCGGCTCTTCGTCTTCGCCTTCGGCGCCGCGCTGGCGGGGCTGGCGGGGCTCGCCATGGCGCCCATCTGGGGCATCCGGCCCCACATGGGCGTGGACGCGGTGATCCCCGCCTTCGTCATCATCGTGCTCGGCGGCGTCGGCAGCTTCTGGGGCCCGGTGATGGCGGGGCTGCTGGTCGGCATGGTGGTGGGGCTCACGGGCGCGTACAAGACCGACTGGTCGCTCTTCTCGATGTACCTGCTGCTCATCGGCGTCCTGACCATTCGCGGTCGGGGGCTGCTGGGCCGGCAGAGCACGCTGGAGCGGTGAGCCCCCGGGTGCGCCGCCATCTCCCGCCGTCGCTGCTCGCGACGGTGGTCATCTTTGCGAGCATGCCGCTGTGGGGTATCCGCCCCCACATGGGCGTCGACGCGGTGGTGCCGGCGTTTCTCATCATCGTGCTCGGCGGCGTCGGCAGCTTCTGGGGCGCGGTGCTTGCCGGCATCATGGTCGGCGTGGTGGTCGGCGTCACCGGCGCCTACGCCTCCGAGTGGTCGCTCCTCTCGATGTACGTCCTCCTCATCGCGCTGGTAACCTTCCGGGCAAGAGGATTGTTCGGCAAGAAGACCGCGCTTGAGAACTGAACTGAAGGGGAAGACCGCCGTCGTCACCGGCGCCGCCGGCACCATGGGCCGCGCGGTAGTTTCTTTTCTGAAGGAAGACGGGCTGAACGTCGTCGGCCTCGACGTGAAGGGCGATTGCGTTCATTGCGACATAACGGATGTCTTTTCAGTAAGAAAAACCCTGAAGCAGATCGGGCCGGTGGACGTCCTGGTCAACAACGCCGGCATCCTTTCCAACAACAAGGTCGAAGCTACGACGCCCGAGGAATGGCGCAAGGTGCTCGCCGCCAACCTCGACGGCGCGTTCTATCTCGCGCGCGAGGTGATCCCGGGCATGAAGTCGCGGCGCTGGGGGCGCATCGTGAACACCTGCTCGCTCGCCGCGAAGACCGGCGGCCTGACTGCGGGCACGGCGTACGCGGTGTCGAAAGGCGCGCTTACGTCCCTCACCTTCTCGCTCGCGCGCGAGCTGGCGCCCTTCGGCGTGACGGTGAACGGCATCTCGCCCGCTTACGTGAAGACCCCGATGGTCACCGAGCAGCTCACCGAAGCGCAGCGCCAGGCGCTCATCGCGCAGATCCCGGTCGGGCGCTTCTGCGAGCCCGAGGAGTTCGCGCACGTGGTGCGCTTCCTCGTCTCGCCGCTCGCCGGCTTCATCACCGGCGAGATCGTCGACCTTAACGGCGGCCTGGTGATGGATTGAGTCTTAAGGGAAAAGTCGCATTCGTCCCCGGAGGCTATGGCGGCCTCGGCGCGGCGATCTGCCGCGGCCTCGCCGCCCAAGGCGCGAAGGTCATCGTCGCGGGCCGCGATGCAGGTAAGGCAATAACCCTCGCCCGGAAACTTCGCGGCAAGGCTGTCACGATGGATGTGCGCGATCCCGTAGATATCGAAGAGGCGCTGAAACCGGTCAAGCGCATCGACATCCTGGTGAATTGCGCGGGTGTGCAGCGCGAGGAGGCGCTCGACAAGGTGACCGAGGACGCCTGGGACGAGGTGCTCGGCACGAACCTCAAGGCGGCGATGTTCCTCGCGCAGGCGGCGGCGAAGCGCCAGCGGCATGGCGGCAAGCAGGTGCACCTGCTCTCGGTGCGCGCGCAGCTCGGGCTGCGCGGCCGTGGCTACTCGGCGTATTGCGCGGCCAAGGGCGGGCTCGCCATGCTCGTGCGCCAGCACGCGTGCGAGCTTGCGCCGCGCGGCATCTGCGTGAACGGGGT
>DATADT010000312.1:0-4799 GCA_036258355.1 Burkholderiales bacterium | reverse complement strand
AGCGCGGCGCCGGCGACGATGGACTGGAAAAGCTCGGCGGACACGCCGCCGGAGCAGGAAAAGGTGGCGAGCAATCCGCCGGGCGCGAGGAGCTTGAGCGCCCACAAGTTGATGTCCTTGTAGGCGCGGGCCGCCTTTTTCACATGCGCAGCGGTGGGGGCGAACTTCGGCGGATCCAGCACGACCAGGTCGAATTTCGCGTTCCGATCGCGCAGCCTTCTCAACTCTTCAAATACGTCCCCATGCTGGAAATCGATCCGCGAAGCATCCAGGGGATTGGCGGCGAGGTTCTCCTTGGCTACTTCGAGCGCCGCGGCCGAGCTCTCGATGGCGCTGACGCGCTTCGCGCCGCCGGCGAGCGCGGAGATCGAGAAGCCGCCCGTGTAGCAGAAGCCGTCGAGCACCACGCGCCCGGCTGCGAGCGAGCGCACCCGCTGGCGGTTCTCGCGCTGGTCGAGGAAGAAGCCGGTCTTCTGGCCCTGCTCGACGTCGACGCGGAAGTTGAGCCCGTATTCGATGATCGGGCAGCGCGCCGCGTTGCGGTTGCCGCGCGCGAAGCCGACACGCGGCTCGAGCCCTTCGAGCTTGCGCACTTCGGCGTCGGAGCGCTCGAAGATCGCCGCGCAACTGCTGATCTCCATCAGCGCATCGAGGATCGGGTCGCGCCAGCGTTCGACGCCCGCGGCAAGAAACTGCGCCACCAGCACGTCGGCGTAACGATCCACCACGAGGCCCGGCAGGGCGTCGGACTCGCCGTGCACGAGTCGCAACGCATTCGCGTGCTTTGCCGCCGGCAGCGTTTCGCGCAGGGCGAGCGCAGCCTGGATCCTGGTTCTGAAGAAATTTCCATCCACCTGTTCCGACGGGTCGAAAGTCCAGACGCGCGCGCGGATCTGCGACTTGGCGCTGTAGGCTGCACGGGCGAGCCATTTTTTTGCGCCGTCGACAACATCCACCGTGTCGCCTGGGGCAGGCTTGCCATTCACCTTTTCCACCGCCCCCGAGAAGATCCACGGGTGGCGGCGCTTAAGCGATTTCTCGCGCCCCTTCTTCAGCACCAGGTTCATTTTTTCCGGGCCCGGGGATGGGCGGCGTCGTAGATCTTGGCGAGCGCCTGGAAGTCGAGGTGGGTGTAGACCTGGGTGGTCGAGATGCTGGCGTGGCCGAGCATTTCCTGCACCGCGCGCAGGTCCTGCGAGGATTGCAGCAGGTGGCTCGCGAACGAGTGCCGCAGCATGTGCGGGTGCACGTGCTCGGCGAGTCCCCTGCGCCTTGCCCAGCGCGTGAGGCGCTGCCAGACGCCGCTCGGCGAGATCCTCTTGCCGCGGGCGCCTACGAACAGCGCTTTGTCGCCCGGCACTGCAATCCTGTCTCTAAGAGATAACCAGCGCTTGAGCGCGTCCCGCGCCTTCGCACCGACCGGCACGGTGCGGGTTTTCGATCCCTTGCCGGTGACCGTGACTTCGCCCTTCTCCGGCTCGTCGCTCATATCGAGCGCCACGAGCTCGCCAACCCGCAGTCCCGAGGAATAAAGGAGCTCGAACATTGCCTGATCCTGCACCAGCAACGGCTCATTCGCCTCGGGTGAATCGAGCAGCCGCTGCGCGGCCTCGACCGAGAGCGCCTTGGGCAGGGGCCGCGCAGCCTTCGGCGCGCGGATGCCGAGCACCGGGTTCGCCCCTAGGCCGCGGTGGCGCGCAAGCCAGCGGAAGTAACCGCGCCAGGCCGAGAGCGTGAGCGCCAGCGTGCGCGGCGAGGCGCCTTTGGCGTGCAGCATCGCGATGAAGCGGCGCACCTGTGGCGGCTCGAGCGATTCGAGGGAACTCGTTTGCTGCAGGAGCAAGCCGATGGCGCGGGCGTAGTTGCGCAGCGTCGCGGGCGAGAGGCGCCGCTGGTGCTTGAGCGCCTCGAGATACTCGCGCGCTAGAGCCGCGCCGTCACTCCGGCTGCGCATAGCTCGCCGATGCGGCGCAGGTACAGCGTGCCCATCTCGGGATAGAAGCGCTTCGCGTCCTCGCTGCCGAGCGCGAGCAGGCCGAACACCGTGGTCTGGCCGAGCGGCACGAGGGCCACCGAGCGCACATGCTCGGCCGCCTCGCCGAACCACCGCACGAACGGATTTCCGGTCGCCGGGCCGCACTGGGGCGCGGCCATGACGCCGGCGTGCAGGCGCTGCGCCTCCTCCACCGGCTGCGCCTCGTCGAAATCCGCCGGCACGCTCTTGCCCCAGACGCGCAGCGCGACGTGCGGCACGGCGAAGTCCTCGCGCAGGTGGAAGTAGATCGCGGCTGCGAGCGCCGGAAAATCTCTGGCGCCGGAGAGCGCGACCGATAGGCGGTGCACCTTCTCGCTGATGGCGTCGTTCTCCTCGCCGAACTGAAGCAGCTCGGCGAGCCGCCCTTCGAGCACCTTCAGCTTCTCGCGCAGCGCCACCGTCTGCCGCTCGGCGAGGGGGATCGCCCGTCCGCCGTAGGGATGCGGCACGTTGATGCTCTCGAGGAGCTCGGGATGCTGGTCGAAGAACTGCGGATGGGTGCGCAGGTAGCGCGCGATGTCTTCGGAGTTCATCTGGCCCTTGTAGCTCTGTTTCTTATAGTTCTATCTGCCCTTCGAACACGGTGGCGGCCGGTCCCTTCATGAACACGGCATTGTCGCTGCCCGCCCAAGCGACGGTCAACGTGCCGCCGCGCGTTTGCACCTTCACCGGCGAATCGATCAGGCCGCGCGAGATTCCGGCCACTACCGCGGCGCAGGCGCCGGTGCCGCACGAGAGCGTCTCGCCCGCGCCGCGCTCCCAGACGCGGAGCGCGATCGCCCCGCGTTCGAGGACCTGCATGTAACCGGCGTTCACCCGGTTGGGAAAGCGGGGATGCGTCTCGAGCAAAGGTCCCTGCACGATGACCGGTGCGCTCGCCACGTCGGGTACCACCTGCACCGCGTGCGGGTTGCCGATCGACACGATCGTCACCTCGATGTGCCGGCCCTGGACATTCAGCCGCTCCGCCACCGGCTGCGACGGCCTTCCCATGTCAACGCTCACTTCGCCGTCGGGTTCCAGGCGCGGCTGGATCGTGCCGCCGAGCGTCTCGACGCGGATCTCGCGCTTCGCGGTGAGGCCGCGTGCGTGCACGAACTTCACGAAGCAGCGCGCGCCGTTGCCGCACTGCTCGACCTCGCCGCCGTCGGCGTTGAAGATGCGGTAGCGGAAGTCCGCCGCCGGGTCGCGCGGCCGCTCGACCACCAGGATCTGATCGCAGCCGACGCCGAAATGGCGGTCTGCGATCCGCCGCAATTGTTCCTGCTTCAGCCAGAACGACTCCCTTGTGCAATCGAGGACGACAAAATCGTTCCCAGCGCCCTGCATCTTGGTGAAGCCAAGCTTCACGTCGCGGCTCGCACGCAGGCCGCGATGCGGTCGACTGACGCCTCGTCGAGCAGCGGATGGATCGGCAGCGAGAGCACGGTCTTGGCAACCGCTTCCGCGACCGGAAGGGATACATTCCCGGGAAGAGCTTCGTACGCGGGCTGCCGGTGCAGCGGCATGGGATAGAACACCGAGCTCGCGATCCCTTCCTTCGCCAGCGCTTCGCGGATCGCGTCGCGGCGCTCGCTGCGGATCGTGAACTGGTGGTAGACGTGCGTGCCGCGCCCGTGCTCGACGGGCAGGAGGACCTTCGCCCCGGCGAGCTTCTCGCGATAGCGCCGCGCCACCGCGCGCCGCGCTTCGTTGAAGCGCGCGAGATGCTTCAACTTCACCCGCAGCACCGCCGCCTGCAGCTCGTCCAAACGGCTGTTCCAACCCACGCGCTCGTGCAGGTAAGTCTGCCGGCTGCCGTGGTGGCGCAGCATCCTGAGGGTCTTCGCATGATCCTCGCTCTTCGCGGTAATCATGCCGGCGTCGCCGGCGGCGGCGAGGTTCTTGGTGGGATAGAAGGAAAAACCGCCGAAGTCGCCCCAGCTCCCGGCGCGCTTGCCGTCGTAGTCGGCGCCAATGCACTGCGCGCAGTCTTCGACAAGGACAAGGTTCTTTTCCCGGCAAATTCGTGCGATCTGGTCGAGCACGGCGCATTGCCCGAAAAGATGGACCGCGATGACGGCCTTCGTTTTCTTCGTGATCTTCTTCGTCAGGGACCCGGGATCGAGATTGAAGGTCCCCTCGTCGACATCGGCGAAAACCGGCGTCGCACCGGTGTAGGACACGGCTTCGCCGGTGGCGAAGAACGTGAAGCCCGGAATGACCACCTCGTCGCCCGCGCCGATGCCGGCCGCTACGAGCGGCAGATGCAGCGCGTCGGTGCCGGAATTCACGCCCACGGCGTGGTTCGCGCCGAGAAACGCGGCGAGCTCGCGCTCGAGCGCCTCGCCCTCCGGGCCGAGGACGAAGCGGCCGGAGGCGAGCACGCGGCCGACGGCGGCGTCGATCTCGGACTTGAGCCCGCGGTACTCGCCCGCCGGATCCACCATCGGAATATTCATCCGAACCTCGCAAGGCGTTCGCGCACCAGCCGCCCGATGTCGAGCGCGAGCTTGAGCACCCGGCGGCCCTCGGCGCCGTCCACCGCCGGGGGCTTGCCCTCGCGCACGGCCTCGATGAAAGCCCGCGCCTGCGCTTCGAGCGCGTCGCCGCCGGCATGCGCCTCCTCCGTTTCGCGGATCGCGCCGGCTTCCTGCCACACGTAGCGCAGCTTGCCCGCCTGCAGGTCGGCGGAGGCGTAGAGCCCCGGCTGGAACACGCGGAATTTCCGCACCAGCGCCTGGCTCACGCGGCTTGCCGACAGGTCGGCGACGCAGCCGTTCGC
>DATADT010000311.1:0-8226 GCA_036258355.1 Burkholderiales bacterium | reverse complement strand
CGATCAGGATGCTCATTTCTTTTTTTTCTTGGCCTTGCGCTTCGGTTTTGGCTTGGGCTTCGGCTTTTTCTTCTTGATCGCCGCAACCACTTTCTTCGCGGCATCGGCCATGTTGTCGGCCGAGATGATCGGCAGGCCGGAGTCCTTGAGGATATTCTTCCCCAGCTCCTCGTTGGTGCCCTTCATGCGCACCACGAGCGGTACCTGCAGGTTTACCTCGCGCGCGGCGGCGACTACGCCGGTCGCAATGGTGTCGCACTTCATGATGCCGCCGAAGATGTTGACGAGGATCGCTTTCACCTTCTTGTTCGACAGCATGATCTTGAACGCCGCGGTGACCTTCTCGGCCGTGGCGCCGCCGCCGACGTCGAGGAAGTTCGCGGGCGAGCCGCCGAAGAGCTTGATCGTGTCCATCGTCGCCATGGCAAGGCCCGCGCCGTTCACCATGCAGGCGATGTTGCCGTCAAGCGAGATATAGCTGAGGTCGTGTTTCGATGCCTCGATCTCGAGCGGGTCCTCCTCGTCGAGGTCGCGCAGCGCGACGATCTCGGGATGGCGGAAAAGCGCGTTGTCGTCGAAGTTGATCTTCGAATCGAGCGCGACGACGCGGCCGCCGCCGGTGAGGATGAGCGGGTTGACTTCCACGAGCGATGCATCCGTCTCGGCGAAGCACTTGTACAGCGCCTTGAAGATCGCCCGCGCCTGCGGCACCGAGGCCTGCGCGATGCCGATGCCGATCGCCACCTCGTCCGCATCGGCGTCGGTCAAGCCTTCGACCGGGTCGATGAACACCTTCTTGATCTTCTCGGGCGTCTTTGCCGCCACTTCCTCGATGTCCATGCCGCCTTCGGAGGACGCCATCAGCACCACCTTCTGCGTGCCGCGGTCGACCACCATGCCGACATAGAGCTCCTTCCGGATATCGGCGCCCTCCTCGATCAGCAGGCGGCGCACCTTCTGGCCCTCGGGGCCGGTCTGATGCGTAACAAGGTTCATGCCCAGGATCTTGTTCGACAGTTTCCTCACGTCCTCCAGCGACTTGGCGACCTTCACGCCGCCGCCCTTGCCGCGCCCGCCGGCGTGGATCTGGGCCTTCACCACCCAAACCTTGCCGCCGAGCCTCTTCGCCGCGTCGAGCGCCTCGTCCACGCTGAAGGCGGGAAAGCCGCGCGGCGTGGCGACGCCGTACTTGCGGAAGATCTCCTTCCCCTGGTACTCGTGGATTTTCATCAGGCGTGCGTCTTTTCCCTGCGGTACCACTTCGGGTACCACTTCCTCACGGTCTCGGAGCGCGTGTCGAGCGCGTGGCACTGGTCGAGCTGAAATGGCTTGCGGCCGTCCGGGCGCTCCTCGGGCATCTCGCCGGCGAAAGTCTGGATCGCGGCGGTAGGGAACCCGGTGAGCATCTCGGTGATATGCGTGCAGCCCTTTACGTCGCCGAACAGCTTCTTCACACCGCGCCGGAAATCTCGCACTAGGTTCAGCCCGATCAGGCGCTTGTACGCCGGCGCGATGGTTTCGCAGCCGCCCG
Source organism: Burkholderiales bacterium (assembly GCA_036258355.1). Taxonomy (GTDB): domain Bacteria; phylum Pseudomonadota; class Gammaproteobacteria; order Burkholderiales; family SG8-39; genus SCGC-AG-212-J23. The sequence goes on along the minus strand of DATADT010000311.1, from coordinate 6,695 downwards.
GATACGGCACGGCGTCGGAGGCCGCAACCGCGTCGAGGATCGTGAAGTGGCGGTCGATGGTGAGGCGCAGCCACATCTCGTGGATCGGCTGCCCGGCGCGCCGCACGCCGGTCTTCATCGGGTTGTCGTGGCTCTTGATGTCGGTGAGGTGGCCCTCGATGTCCCACAGGCCGTCGGCGCGCCGGTAGCCTTCGTAGCGGACGCGGCGCGTGTGCCGCAGCTCGCGCTCTACGTCGGTGACCGGCAATGGCATAAGGCGCGCATTCTAGCGTCCTTTGCCATTGCGGAACTCCGCCCACAACCCGACCGCCGCGACGACGAACGGCAGGATCAGGAGGAAGAGGAAGCCGCGGTCCAGCGTGGCGAACCAATCGGCCCAGCGCGCGAGGTCGAAGAACTCGCCCGCCGGCGCGCGAATGCCCCAAAGACAGCCGATCGCCACCGCGGTAGGCGCAAGCGCCGCCACGAACAGGCCGAATGGATTGATCGACTGCTCGTCGAACGAATCCTTGAGGATGGCGAACCCGGCGGGGTTGGGCGCGTTCGCGATCACCGTCAGGCCCCCGCCCGCAACCGCACCCGCGACCAGCGCGTACTTGAACTCGTCGCTGACGCCTTCCACCAGCGAGCCCAGGTAGGTGAGCGCCGCGTTATCCGTAATTGCCGTGAGCGCCGCCGCGCCGAAGAAGAGCTCGGCTCCATCGAGGCCCATGAGCGCGTCCTGCAGCCACCACCTCTGCTGCCCGCCGAGCACCACCAGCCCGGCGAGGAAGAACGCCACCATCAGCCCTTCGCGCAGGATCAGGCGGTCGTGGTAGCGCCGGTAGGCCTCGGCCAGCCCGAGGAAGAGAAGGAATAGGCCCATGAATACCTCGGCGTCATGGTTCCCGAACACCGCCCCCGCGAGGAGCGCGACGTTGATGGCGACGAACGCCACGGGCACGCGCGGACGCGGCGCGGCCTGCGGCGCTGCGGGGATGCGCGCCAGTTCGCGCCGGAAAACCAAAGTGACGAGGGCGGCGTTGATCAGCACCGCGAGCGCCGCTTTCCAGCCCATGACCGAGAAAATGTAGGCTGTGCTCCAGTCCCACTTCGCGGCCACCATGAGCACCGGCGGGGCGGCGAAGTTGGTGAGCGTGCCGCCGATGGAGACATTGACGAACAGCACGCCGAGCGTCGCGTACTTGAGGCGCGCGGAAACTCCGCGCGAGAAGATCTCGTCGCGCAACATGAGCGCGGCGAGCGTCATGGCCGCCGGCTCGGTGATGAGCGAGCCGAGCAGCGGCACCAGCGCCAGTGCGAGGAAGAAGCGTGCCGCCGCCGGCTCGAGCGGCAGCGCGCGCGCGGACGCGTGCACGGTATCGGAGGCGAGCTGCATAACCGGCCGGCTCGCCGCGATCACCATGATGGCGAACACGAACATCGGCTCGACGAAGCGGCGCGAGTCGAGGTACTCGGTGGCCGCATCCCAGCCGCCGGCGAACACCATGAAACCGATGAGCACGAGCGCCCAGAAGCCGAACACCGTCTCGACTTCGCCGAGCAGGTGCCACAGCCCGGCGTGCGCGGTGCGGGTATGCGCGAGGTGCTCGAAGTAACGCGGGGAGAAAGTGTGTGCGACGGCAAGCGCGAAAAGCGCTGCGCCGATCAACTCGATGGCATGGGGGTTCATGCGCCGAGCATAGGCAGACGCTCGCCGCCTGCCCATTCGGGCGAGCGCGTAAGGGATTTTGCTTACTTGCGCCGCCGCCGCGCGCAGCCGAAGATGCGGGCACGCATGTCCGCAGCCCGATACCTGCGCGCCGCAGCGGTGTTCGCGCCGTGCTACATCGTCCTCGACTGGGCGAGCTATCTCGACCCGCTCGGCCCGTTCAACATCACGCCGTGGAACCCGCAGCCCGCGGTGGCGCTGGCCTGGCTGCTGCTCGCGGGCTTCGCGCAGGTTCCCGCGGTCTTCGCCGCGATAGTGGCCGCCGACGTGCTGGTGCGCGGCGCCCCCGGCGGGCCGTTCATTACGCTCGTAAGCGGCGCGGTGCTCGCCGGCAGCTACGCTGCGCTCGCCTGGATGCTGCGCGAGCTGCTGCGCGGCGGCGTGGACCTGCGCACGACGCGCGAGCTGACGCTTTTCGTGGCGGTAACCGTAGTCGGCACCGCCATCACCGGCGCCGCGTTCGTCGGCGTGCTGCGCGGCGCGGAACTCGTGCCGCAGGCAGCGGTGCCAGCGGCGTGGCTTCGATTCTGGATCGGCGACGCGGTCGGCATCCTCGTCACTGCGCCCCTGCTCTTTGCCGTTGCCGACCCGGTGCGCCGCGACGCGCTCATTGCCCTCGCACGCAAGGCCGAGACGTGGGCCCAAGCGGGCGTGCTCGTGGCCGCGCTATGGCTGATCTTTGCCGGCCTGCCCGGCGATCCGGCGCAGCATTTCTACATCCTGTTCGTACCCGTGATCTGGATCGCGGCGCGCGCGGGAATGAACGGGGCGGTCGTCGCCACCGCGCTCGTGCAGCTCGGCGTCGTGGTCGGCATCCACCGGACCGGCGCCGGGTCGCTGCCGGTGCTCGAGCTGCAAGCGCTGGTCGCGACGCTGGCGCTCGCCGGTCTCTACCTCGGCATGGTGGTGGACGAGCGCCAGCGCGCCGCAGACAACCTGCGCCGCTCGCTGCGGCTCGCCGCCGCGGGCGAGATGGCCGGCGCGCTCGCGCACGAGGTGAACCAGCCGCTCACCGCGCTTTCCAACTACGGGCGCTCGGCGCTGCTTGTGCTCGAGAACGAAAGCGCGCGCGCGCAATTGCAGGCGATCATTGAAAAGATGCTCGGCGAGGCCGAGCGCGCCGCCGAGGTGGTGCGCCGGCTGCGCGACTTCTTCCGCGCCGGCACCACGCGGCTCGAAGCCGTGCCGGTCGAAGAGCTGCTCGCCGCGGTGCGCCGCATCGGTCAGAGCGTGATCGGCGAGCGTCGCGTCGCGCTGGAAGTGCGCGCCGACGCCGAGCTTTCCCCCCTGTACGTCGACCGCCTGCAGGTAGAGCTCGTGCTGCGCAACCTGATCGCGAATTCGGTCGACGCCGTCCAGGCGACCCCTGGCGGCCGGATCGAAGTGTCGGTCGCGCCCGAGGACGCGCGGCGCGCGCGCATCGTGGTCGCGGACAACGGGCCGGGGGTCGCGGCCGCGCGCCGTGAAGCCGTGTTCGAGCCACTCTCCTCGGGCAAACCTTCCGGAATGGGCCTCGGGCTCGCGGTGAGCCGCGCGATCGCGGAAGCGCACGGCGGCTCGCTCGAGGCGCACGGCGGCGAGTTCCGCCTGATCCTGCCATGCCTGCCGCGCTGACCGTCTACATCGTCGAGGACGACGCGGCGGTGCGCGACTCGCTTTCGCTGATGCTCGGCCTCGCCGGCTACCCGACGGCGCTTTTCGCCGACGCCGAGGCCTTCCTCGCTGCGTATCGCGGCGACTGGGCGGGCTGCGTGGTCGCCGACCTGCGGCTGCCGGGAAAGAGCGGCCTCGAGCTGCAGGCGGAGCTGCGTGCGCGCGCGAGCGCGCTGCCCTTCATCGTCATGACCGCGCACGGCGACGTGCCTTCCGCCCGCACCGCGTTCCAGGCGCAAGCGGTCGACTTCCTCGAGAAGCCTTTCGACCACGCCCAGCTGCGCGCGGCAATCGAGAATGCTTTCTCCCGCGAGCAGCTGCGTCTTGCGCGTGCGGCCGAGTTCGCCAAGCTCGCCACGCTCACCGAACGCGAGCGCGAGGTGCTCGAGCACGCAGCCCAGGGCCTGCACGCGAAGGAGATCGCCGCCGCGCTCGGCATCAGCCCGCGCACCGTCGAGGTCCACAAGACGCGCATCATGGAGAAGCTCGGCGTACGCAACGTCGCCGAGCTGGTGCGCTTCGCTCTCGGCGCGCGCGACGATGCCCGTCGTTGATAGAATTTTTCCGTGAAGTACATCCTCGCCCTCGACCAGGGCACGACGAGCTCGCGCGCAATCCTGTTCGATGAAGAGGGGCGCCCGGTTTCCGTCGCGCAGCGCGAATTCCGCCAGATCTTCCCGCAGCCCGGCTGGGTCGAGCACGACCCGAAGGAGATACTTTCTTCTCAAAGAGACACGGCAAGGCAAGCGCTCCGTGAATCCGGTATTGCCATCAAAGAACTGATGGCGGTCGGAATCGCGAACCAGCGTGAGACCACCATCATCTGGGACCGCCAGGCAGGCGAGCCGATCGCGAACGCGATCGTGTGGCAGGACCGGCGCACCGCGGCGCAGTGCGCCGAGCTGAAGGAGGTCGGCGCCGAGAGCCTGGTGCGCGAGCGCACCGGCCTCGTAATCGACCCGTACTTCAGCGGCACCAAGATCGCCTGGCTGCTCGACAACGTGCCCGGGGCCCGCGCGCGCGCGGAGCGCGGCGAGCTCGCCTTCGGCACGGTCGACACCTGGCTCGCCTGGCACCTCACCGGCAACCGCACCCACGTCACCGACGTCTCGAACGCCTCGCGCACGCTGCTTTTCAACATCCACATGAACGACTGGGATGCGGAGCTCCTCGAGCTGCTGCGCGTGCCGCGCGCAATCCTTCCTGAAGTCCACCTGTCGGCGCACGCCTTCGGCATGCTGCCCGCGGGCGTGCTCGGCGAGCCGCTCGTCATCGGCGGCATGGCGGGCGACCAACAGGCCGCGATGTTCGGCCAGGTCTGCCACCGCGCCGGCATGGCAAAGAACACCTACGGCACCGGCTGCTTCATGCTTCTGCACACCGGCGACAAGGTGGTGCAGTCCTCGAGCGGCCTGATCGCCACCGCGTGCGCGCAGACGCGCGGCAAGGAGTTCGCGCTCGAGGGTAGTGTGTTCATCGGCGGCGCGGTAGTGCAATGGCTCAGGGATGGGTTGGAATTCTTTTCTTCCTCCCGGGAAATCGAAAAGCTCGCCGCTAGCGTGCTCGATAGCGGCGATGTGTACCTCGTTCCCGCCTTCACCGGCCTGGGAGCGCCGTACTGGGATCCCGACGCGCGCGGCTCCATTTCAGGTCTCACCCGCGGCACGACCCGCGCGCACATCGCGCGCGCTGCGCTCGAATCGATCGCGTTCCAGAGCGCCGAACTGCTGGAGGCAATGCAAAAGGATTCTCAACAGCAACTATCAGAGCTTCGGGTGGACGGCGGAGCAGCCGCCAACGACCTCTTGATGCAGTTTCAGGCCGACCTGCTCGGCGTCCCCGTGGTCCGGCCGCGGGTGCTCGAAACCACTGCGCTCGGCGCCGCCTACCTCGCCGGCCTGACAGTGGACCTGTGGAAATCGCGCGAAGAGCTCGCGTCGCACTGGAAGGCCGAGCGCCGTTTCGAGCCGCGGATGAGCCCTTCCGAACGGCAAAGCCGGATGTCGCGCTGGCGGGAGGCTGTCGCTCGCGCGCGGTCTTGGGCTAAAGTGGATTCTTCGAGGGAGGAGGAAAAATGAGGGCTTTTCTATTGGTGCTTGCCATCGCGGTTTCGCTGCCCGCGGCCGCGCAGTCCACGAAGGTCCACTGGTATGGGCAGGCGGCGTTCCGCATCGAGACCCCGTCGGGCGGGGTGATCCTCATCGATCCGTGGCTCAAGGCGCCCACCAACCCGGACAAGGAGTCGGTGGACAAGCTCACCCGCGTCGACTACATCCTCATCACCCACGGGCATTGGGACCATGTCGGCGACGCGGTGGAGATCGGCAAGAAGACCGGCGCGGTGCTCGTCGCCCCTTACGGGCTGCAGTTCGCCATGAAGTCGGTGCTCGGCTACCCGGAGAAGCAGGCGACCCTCGCGACCGGAGGAAACGTCGGCGGCACCATCGCGCTGCCTAAAGCCGGCGCCAAGGTGACGCTGGTGCACGCGGTGCACGGGTCGGAGCTCGTCCCGCCGATGGTTCCGGCGGCCGTCTCCGCAGGCAACCCGGTCGGCTACGTGCTCGAGATCGAGAACGGACCGACCATCTACCACACCGGCGACACCGACATCTACAGCGACATGAAGCTCATCGCTGACTTCTTTAAGGTCGACCTGATGCTCGCCAATATCGGCGGGCATTTCGCGATGGGTCCGCCGCGCGCCGCGCAGGCGGCCGCGTGGGTGAACCCGCGCCAGGTAGTGCCGATGCACTTCGGCACCTACCCGATCCTCGCCGGCACGCCGGCGCAGTTCAAGACAGAGCTCGACAAGCGCGGCTACGCCGGCCGCATGATCGAGATGAAGCCGGGCGAAACGCGGAACTTCTGATCCGCGAATCAAAGCTTCTGATTGGCGCACCCGGCGGCGGCTTCCCGACAATAAGTCCGTGCCGAGCCTAGTCGCCCCGCACGGAGGAGGTACCCTCGCGCCGCGCGCGCTGAAGGGCGAGGCGCTAGCCGCCGAAAAGGCGCGCGCCCGAACCCTTCCGCAGCTTCGCATCAGCTCGCGCGAGCGCGGCGACCTGATCATGCTCGGCATCGGCGGCTTCACGCCGCTCGAGGGCTTCATGACGCGCGCCGACTGGGAAGGCGTGTGCGAGCGCTACCGCATGGCCTCCGGGCTCTTCTGGCCCATCCCGATCACGTTGTCTTCCCAAGAGAGAATAAGTTTGGGGAAAGAGGTGACGCTCGCCGATCCGGAAAGCGGTGAGCTCCTGGCGACGATGCGCGTTACAGAGTGCTACACGATCGACAGAGCGCGCGAGTGCCAGGCGGTGTTCCGCACCACCGA
>DATADT010000310.1:0-2096 GCA_036258355.1 Burkholderiales bacterium | reverse complement strand
GAGCGCGAGATCGCTCTTGGGATCCGAAGCGATGCGCTCGGCGGCGGTGCGCTTCTTTTCCGAATCGATGATGACGATACTGGAGCAGCCGTCCACTACGTGGTGATTGGTGACAATCACGCCATCCGCGCTGGCGACGATACCGGAGCCGATGTTCACCTTGCCGCGCGAAGGCGCCGAGTCGGCCTTTGCTTGCGGCGGCCTCAGGCTTTCGCCGCGGGCAAGCGCGCAGGCATGCAGCATCAGCCGTTCCTCGACGCCGGGCGTTACATCCTTAAGCGCGCTCGCCCAGCGGTCGCGTCGCCTCGAGCTCTGCATGAGCCGCGCGCCGCCGCCGTCGCGAAGCTCGACGGAAGTCACCGCTACCTTCTTCGCCTCGCACTGCGCCGCCATCGCATTCACCGCTGAGCGGTAGCGGTACTTCCCGTCGCGCGTCGCGCGATCCTCGGCGTAGTCGACGCGGAAGCGGTAGTGCACGTAGTCATCGGACTTGGTGAGCGAGCCGCGGTCGAAGAAAACGACGACTGCGTTGCTCGTGGCGAAGGGCTCCCAATCCGCCTCCGCCGCGACCGCGAGGCCCGCGTGCAAGCAAAAGAGGAGAGCGGCGAAAGTGCGCAGAAACGGCATGCGTCAGGGATAATGGCACAGCCTACGCTGGGCTCAAGGCAGGAAATTTGTCACACCGGCGCCTTCTGGCGTCCGCAGCCGAAGCTGCTCGCCTCGGTGCGGACGGACCGAGAAATTAACAACTTTGCGCGTCAAAGGAGGCTAGACGGCCGCGCAATCCGCAAATGACGCGTACAGCCAATCCGTTGCATTCTTTTTCGCGCTGCTCGTTACACCGCGCGCACGCATCCGCAAATCTAACTACCTCTCACACACGAGTTCCGCGTGCGCCGCGATCATGCCGGACGTGCGCAAGTTCGGGCGCGCGGGAAACCAAAGCGAGAAACAAGAATGACGGCACCACGTCCGATTTCAACGATCCGCGTCCTCCTGGTGGACGACCACCGCACCGTGCTCTGGGGCCTCGAGAAGCTGATCGAGAGCGAGAGCCCGGCGATGGTGGTGGCCGGCAAGGCGACCTCCGGGGCCGAGGCGATCAAGATGGCGAGCCAGGCGCGCCCGGACGTGATCGTGCTCGACAGCGAGCTCGGCGAGCAAAGCGGCATCGACGCGATCCCGCAGCTCCTGGAGCGCTCCAACGCCAAGGTTCTGCTGCTCACCGAGCAGCGCAACGCACAGCTGCACGACCGCGCGGTGCTCGCCGGTGCGCGCGGCATCGTCTACAAGGAAGAGCCGGCGGAGACGATCGTCCGGGCGATCGAAAAGGTGCACAAAGGCGAGGTGTGGCTCGACCGCATGACTACCGGGCGCATCCTCGACGAGCTGTCGCAGAACGGCACGCCGCAGCGGCGGGAGCAGCAGCAGGATTGGGCGACCTCGGCGCGCCTCACGACGCGCGAGCGCGAGCTGGTCGCGGAGCTGGTGCAGGACCCGGGCGCGACCTACAACAAGATCGCCGCCAAGCTGCGCATCACCGAGCACACGGTGCGCAACCACCTCACCAGCATCTACAGCAAGCTGCGCGTGCAGAACCGGCTCGAGCTCTTCGTCTACGCCAGCAAGAACGGCGTTCCGCCCACCGCGTAATTTACTTCTTGTAGCGCTTCGGCACGAACGGCAGCTTGGAGACGCGCACCGGTCGGCGTGCGCCGCGCACCACAGCGAACAGATTCTCTGAGCTGGACTTCACGTAGCCGAGCATGATGGCGCGCTGGGTCGATGGCGACACGGTGCCGCTTGTCACGATGCCGACTTCCTTGTTCTCGGAATCGACGAGCGTGGCGCCGTGGCGGATCGGCACCGGTTCGTCGCCGATGAGGCCCACGAGCCGGCGATCCGCGCCCTCGCGCGTCTGGCGCAGGTAGACGTCGGCACCCGGGAAGCCGCCTTCTTTCTTGCCGCCGGCGCGGCGCGACGCGGCAATCGCCCAGCCGAGGCTCGTTTCCACGGCGGTAGTGTCGGCGTCCATGTCCTGTCCATGGAGATGCAAGCCGGCTTCGAGTCGCAGCGTGTCGCGTGCGCCGAGGCCT
>DATADT010000309.1:0-4818 GCA_036258355.1 Burkholderiales bacterium | reverse complement strand
AGGCCGCTTGTCGGTCCAACGAGGCGCAGATCTTACTGCGCCGCAGTAGCACGCTCGACCCGGAGCCCGCTCTCATGCCCGCCGCCCGCAGCCGCTCCATTCACCACACGCCTCGTCGGTCTGAGGCGAAGCCTCGTTAGGTATTAGTTCTGGCCGTTCACTGCTTCTGCTTCTCCAACTGCCAAAGCTTTGGCAACGGCGGCAATTCGTTCGGCGTCTGCTCGTCCCAGGCTCTTCGGCACATAGAGCTGAGCCATTCCGCCGCTCGGCAATGGAATGGGAACCGCAATTAATCCCTCGCCAGGCGAGGGTGGGGCAGACGGTGGATATGCTTCCTTAGCAGCGACCGCCGCGCTATTTCCTTCGCCGTTCGTCGCCGCGATTCGCCGTTGGCGCGCGCCGCGCTGACGACCAGCAGGGCGAAACCCCATGGGCTGCTCCGCCCAGTTGAAGAAATCATCGAGGGCCGAGTTAAAGCGCTGCGCGTAAGTCTCCAAGCTGTCGGGATGGAACTTCTGCTGATACTTGTTGGTGAATCTGCGGACTGCCGCAAACCGGTCGAGCTTCCGAAGATCAGTTTTCTCATCCAGGGACAGGACACCGAGAATTTTCTGTGCGGCGATCTTTCTGGAATGTACCGTGGGGCTCTTCATCAGCCCGCTATCGCGCATTAAGTCGAGGAATTTATAGAGTTCTTGCTCAGTATATTGGGTGTCCATGGCGCGCACTTCTCGAATCGGACAGACGGCCATCGTACACCTGTTTCTATCTGTCTAAGCAAGAAACTTTCCGAATGATGCCAAGGGTTGTTGAAGCGTTGCATCAAAATGAACGTGGTAATCCCAAAACATGCTCGGCCAGGTAGGACAGGATCAGGTTGGTCGAGATCGGCGCCACCAGGTAGAGCCGGCTTTCCCTGAACTTGCGCTCCACGTCGTATTCCGCGGCAAAGCCGAAGCCGCCGTGGGTCTGGATGCACACATTGGCTGCTTCCCAGGACGCGCTGGCGGCGAGGTGCTTGGCCATGTTCGCTTCCGCGCCGCACGGCTGCTTCTTGTCGAACAAGCCGGCAGCTTTGTAGCGCATCAGGTTCGCAGCCTCGATCTCCATGTAGGCCTCGGCGATCGGGAACTGGATGCCCTGGTTCTGGGCGATGGGCCGGTCGAAGACGACGCGGTCCTTCGAGTACGAGCAGGCCTTCTCCACGAACCAATACCCGTCGCCGATGCATTCCGCCGCGATCAGGATGCGCTCCGCGTTCAGCCCGTCCAGGATGTATTTGAAGCCCTTGCCTTCCTCGCCGATCAGGTTCTCGGCCGGGATCTCGAGGTTGTCGATGAACACCGAGTTGGTCTCGTGGTTCACCATGTTGCGAATCGGCCGCACGTCTAGACCTTTCGTCTTGGTCTCCACGAGAAAGATGGACATGCCTTCGCTCTTGCGTTTCACCTCGGTGAGCGGCGTGGTGCGGGCGAGGAGAATCATCAACTCGGAGTGCTGCAGCCGCGACGTCCAGACCTTCTGGCCGTTTACCACATAGCGGTCGCCTTTCTTCACCGCCACGGTCTTGATCTTCGTCGTATCGGTGCCGGCGCCCGGCTCGGTGACGCCCATCGACTGCAGCCGCAGCTCGCCTGAGGCTATCTTGGGAAGGTATTTCTTCTTTTGCGCAGGTGAGCCGTGCCGGAGAAGCGTGTTCATGTTGTACATCTGGCCGTGGCAGGAGCCGGCGTTGCCGCCCGAGCGCGACACTTCCTCCATGATTACGGTCGCTTCGGTGAGCGAGAGGCCGGAGCCGCCGTATTCCTCGGGGATGAGCGCCGACATCCATCCGGCCTTCGTTAGCGCATCGACGAAGGCTTCCGGGTAGGCGCGCTTCTCGTCGAGGTCCTGCCAGTACGCGGAGTCGAACTGGCTGCACAGCTCGCGCACCGCGTCGCGCAGCTCGGGATGGTTGTCGCGGCCGAGGTTCATGTCTTGAGATGGCGCGAAGCCTGCTCCTCTACCTGGTGCCACACTGCCTCGGCCATCGGCCGGCGCGACTCCTCGAGCAGGTGGCCGACCAGGCCGATCGCGCGCGCCATGACGCCGATCCCGCGCACCGCGCGCCAGTCCAGGCCGAGTTCGCAGGCGAGCGCGCCGATGGCGCCGGTGGCGTTGACCGGGAGGGATTTCATCTTTCCGATCGCTTCTATCAGCTGGCAGTATTTTCCATAGAACCCGGTCTCGCGCGCGATCTGGAAGAGGCGCACGGTCCGCGGGTCGACCGGCTTGTGCAAGGGATGCCCAAGGCCCGGGATGCGCTTCGTTTCAGTCACCACCGTCTTAGCATCCTTTCCCTGCTGGATGGCTTCGGTGAGCATCCTGGCCGCACCTTCCATCGAGCCGACGAACACGCTGCCCAGGCCACATAGCCCCGCGGCCACCGCCGCCTGCATTGCCTCCGGGGCGCCCAGGTAGGTAAGGCGGGCGGCGAGGGCGCTAGGGGTGACGCCGTGCTCGACCAGAGTCACGGCCATCGCGTTGAAGAGCCTCGATTGCCTTTCGTCGGGGAAGCTGCCGGTCAGCTCGAAGAACGCCATGTCGCCGAGGCTGAGCGTGCCCAGGATCTCGCCCGGCAGGTCCTTGCCGCGGACCACGATGCGCTCGGGAGTGGACCAGCCTAGATCGCTTCGAATCGCGCTCATGTCAGCTCTTTCCCGAAGACTTCGGCATTCACCAGGTTGCGCGGGCGCTCGCCCCGCAGGATGCGTAACATCTCGTCGGCCGCGGCGACGCTCGCCCGGGCGCGCGACTCCCTCGTCACTGCCGCGAGGTGCGGCGTGAGGATGACGTTGTCCAGCGCGAACAACGGATGCCCGGGCCCCAGGCGATAGTGCTCGTAGACATCCAGCATGGCGCCCGCGATGCGCTTCGTGCGCAGCGCTTCGACGAGCGCCGCCTCCTGCACCACCGCGCCCCGGCCGATGTTGATCAGCCACGCGCTGGGTTTCATCCTGGAAATCGTTTCGCGATTGACCAGGTAGCGAGTCTGCGGCGTCAGCGGGCAGCAGAGCACCACGAAGTCGCTGTGCGAAAGCAATTCCTGCAGGGTTGCAGGCTCTGTTTCCGGGGGAAGGCGCTCGAGCCGCCGTTGATGGCCGAGCACCTTCATGCCGAAGCCATGGCGGGCGATCTTCGCCAGCCGGCCGCCGATCTCGCCCACGCCGACGATGCCGAGCGTCATGCCGGTGATCTCGTGGGCGCGCGCGCCGAGACGGCGGGCTTCGTCCCAAGGAATAGACCTGACAGCGAGGGTGATGGAAATGATATTTCGCGCCAGCATCAGCATCGCCATGGCGCAGTATTCAGCGACCGATTGGGCGTTGATGCCGGGCAGGTTGGCAACCACTACGCCGTGCGCGGTCGCGCTTTCGAGCGGCACCAGGTCGGTGCCGGTGCCGTGGACCACCACCGCGCGCAGGCGCGGCGCGGCATCGAAGATGTCGTCCGGCAGCCTGCTGCGGATGATCACGCCGTCGGCGTCGCGCGCGAGCGAGCGGATGGTCGCCGGTGCGCTGTCGGGGGCGCGGATGACGGTTGCGCTTGTCGAAAGAAGCTCCTCCCCGGCGGGCGCGATCGAGTCGGTCAGCAGCACCGTCTTCACAGCGGGTCCCAGGAGAACACGTCCTGCGACCGATCGAGGGGATAGAAGTGCGCTCTCAGGGCCGGAATGGCGAGCGAGGCGATCGATTCCGCGGTCCAGCCCTCGGCACTGTGCACCGAGCGCAGCGGCCGGCTTTGCGACATGAGGAAGATCTCGTTCGCGCGCACCGCGAAGATCTGGCCGGTGACCGCCTTGGCCGCGTCCGAGGCAAGGAAAACCGCAAGCGGCGCGATCTTGGCCGTGTCCATCGACTTCAGCTTCTCGACACGCGCGCGCTGCTCGTCGGTCTCGGTGGGAATCGCGCCGATCATCCGGCTCCAGGCGAAAGGCGAGATGCAGTTCGAGCGCACGTTGTATTTCGCCATGTCGAGCGCGATGGACTTCGAAAGCCCGACGATGCCGAGCTTCGCCGCGGAATAGTTAGCCTGGCCGAGGTTGCCCACCAGCCCGGAAGTGGACGTCATGTGCACGTAGCAGCCGGAATTCTGTGACTTGAAGTGCGGCGCGGCGGCGCGCGAGACGTAGAACGAGCCGTTGAGATGCACGTCGATCACCGCGCGCCATTCCTCGACGGACATGTTGAAGAAGAAGCGGTCGCGCAGAATCCCGGCGTTGTTCACAACGACATCGATGCGGCCAAAAGCCTCGAGCGCCGTACTGATGACCTTGTTCGCGGATTCCCAGTCGGCGACGCTGTCGGCGTTTGCGACGGCCGTCCCGCCTCTCGCCCTTATTTCATGGACGACCTTCTGCGCCGGGGCCGAGTCGGCGCCTTCACCCTTGACCGAGGTCCCGATATCGTTCACGACCACACGGGCGCCGGCGGCCGCCATCGCGAGCGCGAAATCGCGGCCGATACCGCCGCCCGCGCCGGTGACGACGACGCTCTTGCCTTCGAGCGGCTTCAATCGCGGAAGCCGGGGTACTTCCTCTCGGCGAGGCGCAAGAGCGCCGGCCACTCGAGCGGGCCCCAGCGCCTGCGGGTTTCGGGCCGGTAGAGGTGGTTCGTCTTCTCGATTACGTTCTTCGCCGGCAGGTGAAGCTTCGTGTTGCACGACATCGCCGCCACCTGCGCCTTGCAGGCACGCTCGAGCCAGAAGAGGTTGGTGAAGGCCTCGGCCACGGTGGGGCCGACGGCGAGAAGGCCGTGGTTGCGCAGGATCATCGCCTTG
>DATADT010000308.1:0-9457 GCA_036258355.1 Burkholderiales bacterium | reverse complement strand
GATCGGCGTCGGCCCGCAGGTTCAGGTGTTCGGCGGCGGCATGGTCGGGCTGCAGTTCACGCCGATCATGACCTCGCTCGGCAGCCTCCTGAACGGCGTGCTGAATTACAACTCCTACGTGCCCGGCATGAAATACCCCGGCATCGAGGATTTCCTCGCGCGCTATGCCAAGCGCGCCGCCGACGCCAAGGTGGACCCGCTCGGCTTCTACCTGCCGCCGTTCAACTACGCGATCGGCCAGATGTACGAGCAGGCGATCAACGCCACCAAGAGCCTCGACCACAAGGCCCTGGCGAGCTACCTGCGCTCGAACGAGATGAAGACCGTGGTGGGCCCGATCCGCTACGACAAGACCGGCGAATGGGCCAACCCGCGCGTGGTGCAGGCGCAATTCCGCGGCGTGGTGGACAAGGACATGGAGCAGTTCAGGAAGCCCGGCAAGCAAATCGTGATCTACCCGGAGGCCTACAAGACCGGCGAGGTGATCACGCCCTTCGAGAAGGCTCGCTCGGCGAAGTAGGGATCTTTCAACGGGAGACAGACGGCGCGGCAAACCCGCGCCGTTTTTTTGAGTGATATTTTCGTTCGACCTGCTGTTCGAGGCGGTCCTGTTCGGGATCCTTCTGGGCTGCTTCTACGCCGCGGTGAGCATCGGGCTGTCGGTGTCGTTCGGCCTGCTCGACGTGCCGCACGTCGCGCACCCGGCGCTCATGGTGTTCGGCTCGTACTGCACCTACATCGTCGCCGGGTGGGGGCTCGACCCGATCCTCGCCGGCGTGATCCTCATGCCGGCGTTCTTCGTCCTCGGCATCCTCATCTACCGCTTCTACTACGAGACCTTCGAGCGCCGCGGCACCGAGGCGGCGGTGCGCGGCCTCGCTTTTTTCTTCGGCCTCGCCTTCATCATCGAGGTCGGCCTGATCCTCGCCTTCGGCGTCGACCAGCGCACGGTGCAGGCGCCCTACATCGGCTCGAGCCTCGCGCTCGGCGAATATCGCATCCCCTACCGGATGCTCGTCGCTTTCGGGGTTGCCCTGGTTTTGACTTTTGCGCTCACCCTGTATCTCTCCAGGACGTTCACCGGCCGAGCCATCAAAGCCGTCGCGCAGGACGAGCCTGCGCTGCGCCTGATGGGCGCGAACCCGGTGCGCATCAAGCAGTGGGCATTCGGCATCGCAACCGGCGTGTCGGTGCTCGCGGGCGCGATGCTCATCATCATCGGCCCGGTCGAGCCGGCGCTGGACCGGCTGTACATAGGGCGCACGTTTTGCGTGGTCGTGCTGGCCGGCCTGGGCAGCATGACCGGAACGCTCGCCGCGGGCCTGATCCTCGGCGTCGCCGAGTCGATCGTGCTCATGATGTTCGGCGCCTCCTGGGCGCCCGCCGTCGCCTTCGGCCTTCTGCTGCTCGTCCTGGGCATCCGGCCACAAGGGCTGTTCGGACGATGAAATTCTGGATCCCGGCCCTCGTGCTCGCGGCGCTTGCGCTCGGCCTCGCGCTCAGCCCGGTGAACGAGTACTTCTTCTACATCTCGTACCGCGTGCTCACCTTTGTGGTGCTGGCCACGGCCTGGAACATTCTCGGCGGCTACGCGGGCTACGTGAATTTCGGCACGCCGGCCTTCTTCGGCATCGGCGCGTACTCGGCCACGGTCCTCTTCAAGTCGCTCGGCGCGCCGCTCGCGGTGCAGATCGCCGCCGCCGCGGCGATGGGAGGACTGCTCGGCTTCGGCGTCGGGCTGCTGACCCTGCGCCTGCGCGGCATCTTCTTCGCGATCGCCACGGTCGCGGTGGTCTTCATCATGGAGACCCTGATGATCAACTGGCGCTACGTGGGGGGCGCCACGGGGCTTCAGCTCCTGCGCCCCGAAGCCATGGCGCCGTTCGACAACTACATCCGGATGCTGTTCGTGGTGATGGCATGGATGGGCATCGCGGCGGTGGCGATCGCGCGCCATATCCAGGACTCCTGGATCGGCCGGGGATTACGCGCGGTTCGCGACAGCGAGGAGGCGGCCGAGGCGAGCGGGGTGCCGACGCTCAAGCTCAAGCTCTTCGCCTGCACGGTGATGGGCGCGCTCATGGGGGCGGCCGGCGCACCGATGCCCATGTATCTGTCGTTTATCGAGCCGGCCTCGACGTTCAATCTGGACTACACCGTCGGCGCGCTGGGCAGCGCGATCATCGGCGGCATGTCGCACTGGCTCGGGCCGATCGTCGGCGCGCTGCTGCTCGGGTCGCTGCAGCAGATCGTCACCGTGACGATCTCGAGCGAGGTGAACGTGCTCATCGTGGGCGTCTTGCTGGTTCTCTTCGTGGTGCTTGCCCCGCAGGGGATTCTCGGGCTGTTCAGGCGATGGCTTCCCTTCTTGAAGTAAAGAACCTGTCCAAGCACTTCGGCGGCTTCACCGCCTTGAATGGCGTGAGCCTCGAAATCACGCAAGGCGAGCGCTTCGGCCTGATCGGGCCGAACGGCTCGGGCAAGACGACGCTCATCAACTGCATCTCCGGCGCCCTGCGCAACGAAAGCGGCCAAATCGTCTTTCAGGGCAAGGAAATCGACGGCTTGCCGGCCTACCAGCGCACGCGGCTCGGAATCGCGCGCAGCTTCCAGATCCCGCGGCCATTTCACAGCATGAGCGTGCTCGAGAACCTGCTCGTGCCCTCGGCGTACGTGGTGCACCTGGGCGAAAGCGAGGGCGAGGCCGAGGCGATGAAAATCCTGCACACGATGGGCCTCGCCGACAAGGCCGGCGCGCTGGCGAGCCAGCTCTCGCAGGTCGAGCTGCGCAAGCTCGAGCTCGCGCGCGCCATGGCGGCGCGGCCGCGGCTGCTCATCTCCGACGAAGCGATGGCCGGCCTCGCCGGCGCCGAGGTGGACGAGGTGCTGAAGATCCTGTTCGATCTCAACGCCCAGGGCATCACCATCGTCATGATCGAGCACATCATGCAGGCGGTGATGCGCTTCTCGCAGCGCGTGGTGTGCCTCGACGCCGGCGCGATCATCTGCGAGGGTGCGCCCGCGGCGATCGTCGCCAACCCGGACGTGCAAAGGGCTTACCTTGGCGCTTGAGCTCGCCATCTCGGACGTCGACGCGGGCTACGGCGCGGTGCGCGCATTGCATTCTGTTTCCATCAAGGTAGAGGCTGGAGAAACGGTGGCGCTGCTCGGGACCAACGGCAACGGCAAGAGCACGCTCATGAAATGCGTCATGGGGATGGTACGTCCCACGAAGGGCTCTGTTTTTCTGACGATGGACAGCCACCGCCACGACCTGACGAAGCTCTCCACCGAAGAGATCGTCAACCTCGGCGTCGCGCTGGTGCCGGAAGGCCGGCGGCTCTTTCACAAGCTGACGGTGGAGGAGAACCTGCTCCTCGGCGGCTTCCGCCCGCAGGCGCGCGAGGCGATACAGCGAAGCAGGGACATGATGTTCGAGATCTTTCCCATCCTGGCCGAACGCCGGCGCCAGCTCGCCGGGTCGCTCTCGGGCGGCCAGCAGCAGATGCTCGCCATTGGACGCGCGCTCATGTCTGCGCCGCGCCTGCTGCTGGTCGACGAGCCCTCGGTCGGCCTCGCGCCGATCCTGGTGTCGCACACCATTACCAAGATCAAGGAGCTCAAGGAGCGGAGCGGCCTCACCGTGCTGATGGCCGAGCAGAACTTCCACCAGGCGATCCGCATCGCCGACCGCGGCTACATCATCGTGCACGGCGAGATCGTGTTCGAAGGGGGCGTGCGCGCACTCGAGCAGAACGAGCTGGTGAAGAACTACTACCTCGGAGCCAGTGCATGAGAAACATCGTCTTTGCACTGTTTCTGCTTTTTTCGTCCACGAGTTTTTCCCAGGACTATCCCGCCCGAGCGGTACGGGTGCTGGTGGGCTACCCGCCGGGCGGCGGCATGGACACGATCGCGCGCGTTCTCGCCCCGAAGCTCGGCGAGGCGCTCGGCCAGCAGTTCGTGGTCGAGAACCGCCCCGGCGCCTCGGGCGGGGTCGCCGCCGAAGCGCTCGCCGGCGCGCAGCCCGACGGCCATGTGCTGATGCTGGCGGAGAGCGGCACGCTTGCGCTGCCGAGCGTGAATCCGAAAGTGACGCTGGACCCGGTGCGCCAGTTTGCGCCGGTAGGCGGAGTGTGCATGCTGCCGATGGCGTTCGTCGTGACCGCCGCCTTTCCGGCCGCGAGCACGAGCGAGCTGATCGCGGTGCTCAAGGCCGATCCGGGCAAGTACAACTACGCCTCGCCGGGCGTCGGCACGCTCCAGCACCTCGCGTTCGAGCTCTTCAAGCGCCAGGCCGGCGTCAACGCGCTGCACGTCCCGTATAAGGGCGCGGCCGCGATGATGCCCGACATCATGAGCGGCCAGGTGCCGATCGGCGTCATCAGCGCGATCGCGGCGGCGGGGCCGACTCGCGCCGGCAAGATCCGCACGCTCGCCGTCACCAGCCCGCGACGCCTTCCGAGCGCCCCCGACTGGCCGGCGATGGCCGAGACCCTGCCCGGATTCAGCGCCGCGCCGAACGTCTTTTTCGTGGCTCCTGCGGGAACGCCTCAGGCAGTGGTTTTGAAGCTGAATGGAGCCATTCGTGGCGCGCTCGGCTCGCGTGAAGTCGAAGAAAACTTCGCCAAGCAGGGGGCGACCGCGACGCCGAGCACGCCGGAGGAGCTGCGCGCGCAGATTGCCGAAGAGCTGAAGCGCTGGGCGGCGTTGGTGAAGGACGCCGGCATCAGGCTGGAGTGAAAATCCGGGATCTCCCGTGACAGTCCGGGACCTGCCGATCGGGTTCTACGGCGCGGTCATGGGGCTCGCCGGGCTCGGGCTCACGGCGCGCGCCGCGGCAGCGCTCTTTCCCGGCGTCATCCGCGCTCCCGCCTATTTCACCGAGCTGTGGGTCCTGCTCGGGGCCGTCGCGCTGCTCATTCTCCTGCCCGCGTATGTCCTGAAGCTGCTGAAGTATCCCGCGGCCGTAAGGGAGGACTTCACCAACCCCGTCCAGCTCGGATTCTGCGGCGCGTTGCCGGTCGGCATGTCACTCGTCGCGGGCGGCGTGGCACCGTACTGGATCCAACTGGGGGATGTGCTCTGGTGGGCGGCGTTCGCTTTGCTCATCGCGTTCCAGGTTTGGGCGCTCGTGCGCTGGCTTGCGGGAGGGATCGAGCTTGCGCAGCTCAACGCCGGCTGGCTGATCATCCTCGTGGGCGGCATCGTGCTGCCGGGGCCGGGCCTCGCGCTCGGGCACGCGGAGGCGTCGCGTTTCGTCTTCGGCGTCTCGACCGTGGCCGCGGCCGTGCTCATGCCGCTGCTCTTCTACCGCGCGTTCGCGGCGGCGCCGCTGCCCGAGGTGTTGCGACCGAGCTGGTTCATTCTTCTCGTGCCGCCTTCGCTCATCTACGCGAACGGCGTTGCGCTTTTCCCCGACGCGGGATTTGTTGAACTGCTGTTTCCTTTCGGCCTCGTGCTCGCGGCGGCGCTTCTCGCCTACGCACGCTCGTTCTGGCGCTGGCGCTTCGGCCCGCCGTGGTGGGCCTTCACCTTTCCGCTCGACGCGCTCGCCTACGCCGCCGCGCGCTACGCGCAGGACCATCCCGGCGCGCTGTGGCGGTCCGTCGCCGGCGCGGCGCTGTTGCTGGCGACGTTCTCCGTGCTGATGGTTCTATGGCGTACTGTCCGCAGCGCTGCATCGCCGCGGGCGTGAACTCGGCCTGCGGCTGGTTGCCGCCGATGATGAACAACAGCAGGTGCTCCTTGCCGGGCTCGTCGTAGGTGACGTTCAGGAAGCGGCGCGCCACGCCGACGGGGAACGAGATCACATCGTAGGGCGCGAGGTCGACGTGCTCCTTGGCTTCGCCCTCGTTCCATTCGCAGCGCCAGCGGCCGGTCAGCGCTATGAACGTCTCGTTGGTGTCGTGGTTGTGCATCAGCGGCCCCTTGCCGGGCTTCGCCTTGCAGTAGCCCAGGTTGAAGCCCTCCGCGATCGGGATCGCGGGCATCGACGAAGCGTCATCCCCAACAGGCGACGTGGTAGCCGTGTTCTGCTTCTCCATTGGCGGTTGAAACCCGATCACTGCGTAAAGCTTGCGGCGGCACTCGGGGAGCTTGCTGTCGGGCAGGCCGCCGTCGGAGCCTTTGAGCTTCCGGAAGCGCGCCACGCGCTTCATCATCTCTTCCCGCGACCAAGTGCGGACGGTTCGCCAGTCGTTCATCCCGGGGATTCCTCCTTAGGGCTATTATCGGCGACGGGGACACACAGCCGTGTCGGGAAAGGCCTGACGGCGATAACTTGAAGCTCCGCTCGCACCTTTATCTCCTTGTCGCCGGCGCTCTGGCGCCGGTGGTGTTCTTCGCCGTGGCGTCGGCGGCGCTGCTCGTGCAGCAGGAACGCCGCGCCATGGAGCGCGAAGCGATCGGCAGGGCGCGCGCCGCGATGAGCGCCGTGGACGCCGCCCTTGCGGGCCACGTCACCACGCTGAAGGCTCTCGCCGCGTCGAAGAGCCTCGCTGCGGGCGACCTGCGGGCTTTCCACGACGAGTCGCAGCGCGTCCTCGCGACGCAGCCCGACTGGCTGAACATCGGGCTCGCCACGTCCGCCAGGCGGCAGCTTTTAGACGCCTTGCTGCCCTACGGACAGCCGGCGTCGTTCGGGGGGCACGATGGATCGTTCGATCTCGCCTTGAGCACGCGCCAGCCGGTCATCGGGGGCGTATCGGTCGGCGGCGCAATCGGCGTGGAAGTCGTGCGCGTCCTCGTCCCGGTGGTCCAGCAAGGCGAGGTGAGGTACGTGCTCTCGGCGCCGCTCAGGGTGGACGCGCTCGGGGAAGTGCTTCAGGCGCAGAAGACGCCGCGCGATTGGGTAATCGGGCTGGTCGACCGGGAGCTGAAGATCATCGTCCGCATCCCTTCGGTGGCTCCCGGCACGCCCGCTTCGGAGAGCTACCGCGCGGCCGTCACCCAATCCCCGGAAGGCTGGTTCCGCGGCAGCACGCTCGAGGGCAGGGAGATTTACGCGCCGTACGTAACCTCGCCGTTGAGCGGTTGGTCGCTCGGGATAGCCATACCGGTCGCGACGGTGAACCAGGGCGCCTGGCGCACCTTTGCGCTGACTGCCACCGGGGTGGCGCTGGCGCTCGCGATGGCGCTTGCGCTCGCCTGGTTCATCGGCCGGCGCATCGAGGAGCCGATCGCATCGCTCGCCAAGGCCACGCACGCGATCGGGCGCGGCGAGCGGCTCGCCGTGCCGAGCGCGGCGCCGATGGACGAGATCGCGCGACTTGCGCAGACGCTGCAGAAGTCGGTGGACGCCATGCGCGAGCGCGAGGATCGCCTGCGCCTCGCGCTGGACGCGGGCCGGATGGGCAGCTGGGAGTGGGATGTGCGCACCAACCGGCTGGCCTGGGCGCCCGAGCTCGAGGCAATCCATGGCCTTGCGCCCGGAAGCTTCCAGGGAACCCTCGAGGCGTACGCGGAACGCATTCACCCGGATGACCGCGTGTACGTGCGCGCGGCGATGACGGCGGCGGACTGCGACGAGCAGTACCTGGAGTACCGCATCGTGCGTCCGGACAGCGCAACCCGCTGGTTGGAAAGCCGGGGCAAGCTGGTGCGCGATCCGTCCGGCAAGCCGCAGCGGGTGGTCGGCGTGTGCATGGACATCACCGAGCGCAAGCGTTCGGAAGAGGCGCTCAAGGAGACGAGCCGCGCGAAGGACGAATTCCTCGCCATGCTCAGCCACGAGCTGCGCAATCCGCTCGCGGCGCTCAGTGCGGCGGCGCACGTGCTGAAGCTCGCCCAGCCCAACGAGGTGCCGGCCGTCAAGGCGCGCGCCGTGGTGGAGCGGCAGACCAAGCACATGGCGCGCCTCGTCGGCGACCTGCTCGACATCAGCCGCCTGGCGATGGGCAAGGTGGCGCTCGAGCGCGAGCGCTTCAACCTCGCGGAGGCGGTGAGCAACGTGGTGAACGTGTGGCGCTCGTCGGGGCGCCTGGAGCGCCACAAGGTTTCGGCCACGACGACGCCAGCATGGGTCGACGCCGACCGTGCGCGCATCGACCAGGTGCTCTCCAACCTGCTCGACAACGCGGTCAAGTTCACGCCGGCCGGCAAGAGGATCAGCGTCGCCGTGGAGCAGCAGGACGACTGGGCGGTGTTGCGCGTGTCCGACGAAGGCGAGGGCCTGCCGCCCGAGTCGGCCGAGCGCATGTTCGATCTGTTCGTGCAGGGCGAGCGCGGCCTCGACCGCGCCGCGGGCGGCCTCGGCGTCGGCCTCGCGCTGGTGAAGCGTCTGACGGAAATGCACGGCGGAACGGTATCGGCGTCGAGCACAGGCCGCGGGCGCGGCGCGACTTTCACCATCAGGTTGCCCGCGGTGCTGGCGCCGGCCGCGCGCGCGCCGCAGCCCGAGGACGGCCCCGTCGTCCCGCCGCGCCGCGTGCTCATCGTCGAGGACAACGACGACGCGCGCCAGATGCTGCACGAAGTGCTGGCGTACAACGGCCACGATGTGCGCGAAGCGCGCGACGGCGCTTCGGGGCTCGCGCTTGCCGCACAATCGACGCCCGACATCGCGCTCATCGACATCGGCCTGCCGGACATAGACGGCTACGAAGTCGCGCGGCGCCTGCGCGCCTCGCCGGGCGGACGGCGCATGGGGCTCGTCGCGATCACCGGCTACGGGCAGGCTGAAGACCAGCGCCGGGCGTACGAGGCCGGATTCGATGCGCATCTGACCAAGCCTGTCGCAACAGAGCGACTGAAGCAGGTAATGGCGGGACTGCAGTGAGAAAATTTTCTTCTCGAGCGCAGGTTCGCTTTTTGAGAAAATGAAGGCGTTTGCTGGCCTCTCGGGGAGGTAACCAAAACCAGTGATCAAGCGGCTGCTTGTCGTCGACGACGACGCCGACATGCGCCTGACGCTCAAGCTCGCGCTCGAGCTCGCGGGCTATGCGGTGGACGTGGCGGGCAACGGGCGCGAGGCGCTCGAGCTGCAGCGCAAGCAGCCGGCCGACGTGCTGATCACCGATATTTTCATGCCCGATGCCGACGGTTTCGAGGCGATCGACGCCTTCCGCAAGGAGTTTCCGGCGACCAAGATCGTGGTGGTGTCGGGCGGGGCGCAGTTCTCCAGGCGAAACTACCTGCCCGACGCGGAGCTGATCGGAGTAGAAGGCACGCTGCAGAAGCCCTTCGACGTCGACACGCTCCTCGGCCTGCTGAACCGGCTCTGATAGCCTGCCGACAAAAATCGGGGTCAGAGCCCGATTTCCCACAGCAGTAGCGGAAACACCGGAAATCGGGCTCTGACCCCGATTTTCCCTACGGCACCACCGCGAGGAAGAGAAACGCGGCGAAGAGAACGAGGTGCACCGCGCCTTGCAGCACCGTGGCGCTGCCTCCCGCGAACGTCAGCGTCGATACCACGAGCGTGAGCGCGAGCAGCACCGTCTCCGTGCCCGGCAGG